>NZ_SMJY01000055.1:0-29537 GCF_004348355.1 Micromonospora sp. KC721
ATCCGGGGGCGCCAGCGCACCAAAGTCGCGGCGTCGGCGCCGTGGGCGAGGGCGAGGTCCTTCAGGCTGCGGGCCGGCTGGGGGTAGCGCGGTGTGGGGTGCTTGCCGACTCCGGCGTAGGGGACCTCGACCGGCTGGGCGGTACCGGGTTGTGCGGTGGTGGACGACGTGGTCGCCACGATGTAGCTGATGCCGCGTTCGGTCAGTCCCTGACGGAACTCGGCGACCTGGCCGTAGCCGGCGTCAGCGGTCAGCAGCGGAGGACGCAGCCCCCACCCGGCCAGCTCGTCGAGCATCTCCAGGGCCATCAGCCACTTCGGCCGGTACCGCTCGGTGTCGGGGACCTTCGACGCCGCCCGCCGCCGGCGGATCTGGTCGATCTGCTCGGCGGGCGGCAGCCGCACACGCGAGTGTGGTTTCTTCGCCCCGGCCGCATCTAGGGTGACCGGCTGCTGGCGCAGCCTGCGGGCGTGTGGGTTCGCGGGCTTGCCGTCCGGGCCGGGGACGCAGCCCTCGTCCCAGGACTCCGGCACGAACAGCCGCCAGTTCAGCACCGCCGACGCCGTGTCGGTCGCGGCGTGGACGCTGACGGCGATCTGGCAGTTGGCGACCTTGCCGAGTGTGCCGGAGTACTGCCGAGCCACACACGCAGAAGCCTTGCCGTCCTTCGGAAATCCGGTGTCGTCCACCACCCACACCTGGGGCGTCACCACGTCGACCGCGGCCGTAGCCAGCCGCCGTCGCACACCGGCGACATCCCAGGTGGAGGAGGTCAGGAACTGCTGCAACTGCTGGTGATCGACCCCGAGCCGCTGCGCCATCGGCTGCATCGACTTCCGCCGACCGTCCAACATCAACCCACGCAGATACCGCAAACCCGTTGCCCGCTGATCCGACCGCCGCAACCCCGCGAAGATTCCCGCCGCGAAGTCCTCCAACCCCGCTCGCACCCGAACCAGATCCCGCTCATCCACGCACCGCAGCCAAACACCGCCACGACGCCCGTACAAGCGACACGCCACACCGACCTAACAAAGCACTACTAGTGGTCCTCGTCCAGGCGGTCAGACGTCGCGGTGTTTGGGCGCCCAGCGATGGCGTTCCTCGGGGTCGAGGCTCTGTTCCACTCGCGGAAGTGGTGGTAGCCGGTCCGCCCGGACAGGAAGTGTCGTGCCTACGACAGTGTGGCTATGAAGTACTTGCGACGGATTGACCAGTTCATCAGCGGCGTCCTACCTTGAGCGGCCAGCCAGAAGGGAACGCTCAAGCCGCCATGACAACGCGATACAACCCGCCGCCAAACTGGCCGCCACCGCCGGCAGGCTGGACACCCCCAGCTGGCTGGACACCGGACCCGGCATGGGGTCCGCCGCCTGCTGGGTGGCAGCTCTGGGTCGAGGAGGACATCCCGCTGTTCGGAGCCCGCAGCAAGGCGCGAGAGCTTGCCGCTGAGAACGGGGAGCTGCAGAAGAAGCTCAACGCGTGGCATGCCGAGGCCACCAGCCTGCAGGATCAGCTCAACCAGCGCCAGGGCGAGGTCGCCCAACTACGAGCCGAGCTAGACCGTCTGCAGTCTGAAATGAAGCGGCTTGGGGCGATGAGCGTAATCGAGTTGGAGCAGTATCGCGACCGGTTGACGCAGCAGACCGCCGAGCTCAACCAGCGAATGACGGGGTTGCAGCAGCAGGTGGTCGTCACCGAGGAGATCGCTTTGCTGCAGGAGGTCGGGGTGTACGAGTACCAACACCCGCTGACCGACGCCATCGCCTACCAGGGCAAACTTGCCACCATCCAGGATCAGATCAAATCCATGACCAGAAAGGACGGCGGTGCTGTCGAGGTAAGCACCAACTGGACTGTCGAGGGCTCCGAGGCCAAGGGCCGCGCCATGGTCAGGGATATTTCCAAGCTCATGCTGCGTGCCTACAACGCTGAAGCAGACAACCTAGTCCGCGGCTTGAAGCCCTACAGGCTCGACTCGGCCAAAGAACGCCTGAACAAGGTAGCCGACATGATCGCCCGCCTCGGCACGCAGATGGGCATCCGAATCTCCAACGACTACCACCGCCTGCGAATCAAGGAACTCCGGCTCACCGCCGACTACCTTGCGAAGGTCGCCGAAGAGAAAGAGCGGGAGCGCGAGGAGAAGGCACGCCTGCGCGAGGAGCGAAAGGTCCAGCAGGAGATCGAACGCGAGCGCGCACGCCTGGAGAAGGAGCGGCAGCACTACGCCAACGCCCTCGCCGCCCTTCGGGTTAAGGGGGACGCCGAGGGCGTCGCTCAGATGGAGGAACGCCTCGCCGAGGTCGAAGCAGCGGCGGAGGCCGTGGACTACCGGGCCGCGAACGTCCGCGCCGGTTACGTCTACGTGATTTCCAACATCGGGGCATTCGGCGAGGACATGGTGAAGATCGGTATGACCCGGCGACTAGACCCCCTCGACCGGGTGCGAGAGCTCAGCGACGCCTCGGTCCCGTTCAACTTCGACGTGCATGCCGTGTTCTTCGCCGATGACGCCGTCGGTATCGAGGCCCAGATGCATGCCCGTCTTGCAGACCGTCGCGTGAACCTCGTCAACCAGCGACGCGAGTTCTTCCGCGTCACCCCTGCGGAGGCCAAGACGCACCTGCTCGCCCTGACGGGAAACCTCCTGCAGTACGAGGAGGTGCCCGAGGCCTTGGAGTACCGGCAGAGCCTGGCTGGCGCGAGTTGACCGGTCCGCTTCCGGGCAGCAGGGAGGCATGAAACGCGTTGCCCGCGCGCGATAGGCGACGACGACATATACGACGGGAGCTGGTCTCAAAGACACGGGATGACAACCGACGGCAGCGCACGATGCGCGGTGACGGCGTTCGGGACGAAGAGGTCGTCGGTTCGAATCCGGCCACCCCGACCAGAGGTAGGGCCAGTTCAGGGTCGGTTTCCCCTACGGGGACACCGGCCCTGAGTCGTCTCCCGAGAACACAGGCGCTGCCTGGTGCTGCTTGGGACGACACCATGCCATCGACGCTCGCGGGCGGCAGGAGAACGGGCATATCCGTCCCGGTCAGGGCTTGCTGGTCACGTGCCGGCGAGGGCTTCGGTCGGTGCGAGTCGGCTTGCGCGTACTGCGGGGTAGAGGCCGGCTGCGGCGCCGATCAGGAGGGTGGCTGCCAGTCCTCCGGCCATTGCCCAGGCGGGCACCACGACGGGCCAGCTTTGACTGGCCGCGTACAGTCCGGTAACGACGACGCCGAGCAGGGTGCCGCCCACGCAGCCGAGCGTGGAGAGTAGAAGTGACTCGGCGAGGAACTGGCCGCGGATCTGTCCGCGGGTGGCACCGAGTGCTCGACGTAGACCCACCTCGGCGCGGCGTTCCAATACCGAGATCACCATGGTGTTGGCGATGCCGACTCCCCCTACGAGGAGCGCTACCGCACCCAAGCCGAGCAGTAGCCCGTTCAGGGCGTTGTCGGTGGCCTGTTGGGCGGCCAGCGCGTCGGAGGGGCGGGATACGGACACCTCGTTGGGTGCTTCCGGGTTGACGGTGCGCCCGAGTACTGCCCGAACCGCCGCGACCTGGGTGGGCGCGACACGAAGGTACAGCCGGGTGGGATGGCCGTCGAAACCGAGGTAAGACCGAGCGGCATCCCACCCCACCAGCGCGGCCGAGTCCAACTCCTCGACCAGGGGTACGGGCGTCAGAATGCCGATCACAGCGAACCATTCGCCGCCCAGCCACACGCGCGTCCCGACTCCGGGTACGTCCAGGCGGCGGGCAGCGGTGGCGCCCAGCACGACCGTTGGATAGGTGGCGGTGGCGGGCGTGAACCAGGAACCGGCGTGCAGCGTGGCGTCGACGACGGTCAACAGTTCAGGTTGAGCGGCGAGCACCTGAATGCTGCCGGTCTGACCCGCCGGGACATGGTCGGTACGGTAGATGGATTTTGTGACGGCACCGGTTGCGCTGACCGATTCCACCGGCCCGATTCGACCGACCAACGCCGTCGACTCCTCGGGCAGGACTGCCTCTTCGCCCGTCCGGGTCTCGCCTGGGGCTGCGGTCAGCAGGTTGGTGCCGAGCCGGTCGAGGGTCTGGTTCAGTTCAGCCCGGCTGGAGGTGGAGATGCCCACCACCGCCAGCATCGCCGCGATGCCGATGGCGATGCCCAGCGCGGAAAGGCAAACCCGCAGTGGTCGGGACCGCAACCCTGCCGCGCCTAGTCGGGCCACGTCGGCTGGACTGAGCCGCGCCGGTCGCGGCTTCGCGGCGCCAGGTTTCAGCGTCATGACCCCGCCAGCTTTCTGGGTCACGGGCGCACCGCCAGCGGCGCGCCCGAATCGCGGATGATCCGGCCATCCCGCAGCATGATCTGCCGCGGCAGACTGGCCGCGATGTCCTGATCATGCGTGATCACCACGACCGTTGTGCCTTGACCGTGCAACTCCTCCAGCAGCGCCAGCACGGCCGCACCGGCGACCGAGTCGAGGTTGCCGGTGGGCTCGTCGGCGAGCAACAGCGCCGGCTCGCCGACGACAGCACGCGCGAACGCCACTCGCTGCCGTTCACCGCCGGACAGCTCATGCGGCCGATGGTCAAGCCGGTGGTCAAGGCCGACTCGGGCCAGCGCGTTCGCCGCCCGTCGTCGCCGCTCCCGCCTGGGCACGCCAGCGTAGAGCAGCCCGTCAGCCACGTTGTCCAGCACGGGTACGCCAGCGGCCAGGTGGAACTGCTGGAACACGAAACCGATCCGGCGGCCGCGTAGGGCGGACACCTCCCGGTCGGTGTGAGTAGACACATCGTGCCCATCGATCCGTACCGTCCCGGTCGACGGCCGGTCGAGGGTACCGATCAGGTTCAGCAAGGTGGACTTGCCTGAGCCGGAAGGGCCGACGATCCCGGCCAGTTCTCCGTACCCGATGGTCAGGTCAACCTCCCGTAACGCCGTCACTCCACCCGGATAGGTCCGCGACACCCCGACGAGTTCGATCACACCGGTCACTGCGGCACCCCGACCATCACGCCGTCGGTCAGGCCTTCGCCGCTGACCTCAACCCGCCCGTCGGCGAACATGCCAGCTTGCACCGCCACGACCCGGGTGCCCGCCGGCCCGGTCACCTCCACGCCGTACCCGCCCTCGGCGAGCGCCAACAACGCCTCCACCGGCACGGTGAGCACGTCCCGCCGCTCCTTCGCCACATATCGCACGTCGACCGGCGTGGCACCCAGCGCGCCCAACGCCTTCTGGTCAGCAATCGCGATGGTGACCTCGACCGTGGCGGCGTCAGTGCCGGGCCGTTCCGGGTTCACAGGCCGCTGCCCAGCGCCAGCCGAGGCGTCGGATGCTGGGGCACCCACGGCCCTGACCTCGCCGGTTACCGAACCGCCGGTGGGCAAGGTGACGGTGACCTTGGCGCCCTTCGCCGCCCAGGCAGCCTCGCCCGCACCGGCGGACACCGTCACCATCCGGGTGTTGCCGGTGTACGTCAGCACGTCTCCGCTCGCGCTCGCCCCGAGGCGTACCAGGTGCTGCGCGATGCGCACCGCCTTCGGCGCGTACACCACCCGGTCCCGCTCGACCCTCCCGGTGTCCGGCAGTTCCAGGTCCTTCTGCCAACGCTTCACCGCGGCGGTGGTGGCTGCCGTGAACTCCTCGTCCACCGTGAACCCGTGATAGCCGAGGGCGGCGAGATTACGCTCGAACTGCCGCACGTCCGACCCTTCTGTGCCCTCGGCCAACGGCCGGTACATCGGCAGGAACCCATACAGCAGCACCACCGGCAGTTCGTCGGCGCGCAGCAGCACACCGCCCCGCCGTACCGTGGCCCCGACCTGAGGTAGCCAGGTCACCGTGCCCGTGACGGTCGAGGCGAGCGGTACGGCTGGGCCGTATCCGAGTTCGCCGGCCAGCGTCACGGTCTTGACCAGCGTCTGCCGAGTGACCGGCGCGGTGGCGGCCGGCCCGGTACGCGCCGGCGTGGGGTCATCCCCTCCGCGCCCGCCAAGGCCAAGGGTGGCCGCGCCGGCCACCGCGAGGGTGACCAGCGCGGCGACGCCGCCCAGCGCAGCCCGTACCCGCCGTCGCCGCCTCCAGTCGGTCACCGTACCGGTCGGCTCGGTAATTGTGGTGGGCTCTGCCACGGGTACCTGCTGGCTCATCCCCGGCCGGCCCCGTTCGGGTTCGCGGTGGTCTTCGGACGTCCGTCAAGCACCGGTTCACAGATCTGCAGCGCGCGAATGTTCAGCGCCTGCTCCTGCGGGGTGAGTTCCCTGCTCATTGACCCGGCCTGGGGCCATTCGCCGTCCGGGCCCGGGTCAGGCCAGTCCGGCATCCCGTTAGCGCGCATGCACTTCGCGTACTCACGCCGGTGGGCGATCTGCTCCGCCGTCACCGGGGGCCCCTTCTCCTCCAGTTCGTCAGGGATAGGCAGACTGAAGCCTTTACATTTTTCCTGAGCTGCCCGCCATTTCTGATCGGTCTTTTTCGGGACGTCGGGTGCGCTCAGGTCGACGCGCCCTTTGGCGTCCGGGTCCGGCAGGTCAAAGCCCTCCTTGCGCAGGCAGTTGACCCACTGGCGTTGCCCTTCGACGTACTGGGCGACAGGCCCACTGACCGCACCGGCCGACCCGGTCGGCTGGGCGCTGGAACCGCCCGCCGTGGCCACCGTCGGCGCCTCGGCGGCGCCACCGCATGCGCTCAGCACCAACGCCACCATGGCAGCGGCTCCCGCACCGACGACATGACGCCGATACCTGCGGGAAAGTCCTAGATGAACCATGCTCTCCTGACCTCTGTGTCCGGACTGAACCCGCGCGGAGACGCGCGGGCGAACAAACGAGCTAAAACCATGAGAAAGGGGGTGATGTCCTACGACCCGCGGGCTACCGGCGACCAGTGCCAGCCATCGGTCGACCCGTACACCACCTTGTCGAGGTAGCTGTGTGTGTAGAACCAGCCGTTGGACGTACGACGGATCGGGTTGACGGTGGCCGGGAGGCCCACCGGTTGGACTGCCTCGTACGTGCCGTCCGCGCCAGCCCTCCACCAGCGGTGACCGTCGACGTCCTGGTCGGATTGGGTCACGACCTGGAACAACACATGGGTTCCATCGGCGGTGACGAACGACTGGACGCCGCCAGGGAGCCGGTCAGACGGCACACTGCCCGCACCAGGAACCCGCTGCCAACCACCTGCGCCCTGGCCGTCGTTCTCCTCGTAGCGGTAAACAACACGCTGCTGCGCGCCGAGGACCACCGCATACCCGATCGGCCCGTCACCCGCCGCGAGGTACGGCGCGGGACAGCCCGCCCGGGAGCAGGCAGGCGCGTCCGCGAAGACCTGGGTGGACCAGGTACGTCCAGCATCCCGGCTCACGGCGACCCCCGGTCGGCCAGTCGCCGGATCGACACCCGACGCCCACAGTCGTCCCGCCGACTCCCGAATCCGCAGATCGTCACTCAAAGTCAAGGCGGGCTGGCTGGTCAGCGGGGCGATCCGGCGTGTTGCCGGATCGAGCGCGTGCATCCTGCACGCTGAAGCCGCCTTGTTCGACTCCGGCCAGCACACGGCAATGCTTCCGGTGGGCACCGCCGCGACAGGAGGGGCCTGATCCAGCCTGTGCCAGGTTCGCCCGCCATCCGTACTGGTCTGCAGGGTCCACTTCGGCCCCGGCGAGTCGTGCAGGACGGCCAGCAACCGGCCGGGTCCGAGAACCTCGAAGTTGGCGGCGTTGATCGGTCCGCCCCGATCGCTCCAGGTACGTCCACCGTCGTCGGAGGCGACCAGTTGCACGATGCTCTTGGCGCACGGCTCCTTGGAACAGCTCAGCTGCGTCGACATCGACAGGTACAGGTGTCGCGCATCGGCCGCCCCGGACCACTGAATCCGCTCCCCATGGTGTGGCAGGGCGCCAGGCAACGACTGCTTCTGGTCGACGCCCGCCTCGCCGCTGACGGACCGCTCGTGCCCAGCCATCGCGGCGATACCCGTACCGGCGGTCATGACGAGTGCCACGGCGGCCGCACAGTTGGCGACCGTCCGCCGGCGCCGACGCCGGCGTCCGGCCGCGTACAGCTCATCCGCGACCAACCGGCTCGGCGGCGGCGCCGAGTTCGCCGCCTCCTCGAAGAGATCACGCAGCTCTGTCATTCCTTTCCCCCCGTAGCGCAGGCCAACGTGGGGACAGAAAGTGCGTCACCCAGGACCTTGCGTAGCGTGGCGAGACCCCTCGCGGTCTGACTCTTCACCGTGCCCTCCGAACAACCCAACGCGACAGCCGTCTCGGTCACGTCAAGCCCCTGATAGAACCGGCAGATCAGGGTCACCCGCTGGCGGGGTGGCACCTGCCGTAGTGCCTGAGCGAAGGCCACCCGGCGGGCCACCGACTCGGCGTCGTCATTTCCGCTGGCCAGATCGGGCATCTCCGCCACCACGCGCTCGCGGCGGCGCCACACCCGCCGGGTCTCCGACAGGTACGTCCGGACCAGACAGGTCCGGACGAACGCGTCCAACGCCTGCGGATCGCGGACCCGGTGCCAGGCCGAGGCAACCCGGATGAACGCGGCCTGGGTCAGGTCATCCGCCCAGTGCCAGTCCCCGCACATCAGGTACGCGGAATGCCGGACCACCTCGCGCCGCGCGGCGAAGTACTCACTGAACTGGCGTCGATCCTCGTCTTCGTGACTTCGCATCCGACTCCTCTCACCGTTAGGTGCACCGGCGGGATGAGATCGGTTGCTTGGACCGCCCAAAATATTTCGCGCTGACGAAGCCAGCCAAGCCCTTGATCCTTACAGCGGTGATCCGGCATACCGCTTGCCCCACAGGTAGCCGCCGGGACGCTGAGCTTCGAGCCCGCCACCGGGGGCGCCTTCATGCAGCTTCAAGGCGGACGGCCGCTGCTGAGCCGTCGCCGGACCGCCTACCGGCCGCTGACCATCTGTCGGCACCGCAGCGATCACCGCCCCTTGGGCAAAGTCGATAGCCACGAACCGGCAGGCCGGCGACGATGCATCGATGAGTCTGATGGCTCGGATCCAACACCTCTGGATGAGCCTGGCTGGCGTGGCGGCCAGCTTCCCGACCAGCGACGTGCGGGTGTTCGTCGCCGCCGAGTCACGGTTGTGCCCGCCCGGCTGGGCCGGCGTCGTCGTGCTGGGCCACGCCGGCATCGCCACCGCACCGAACGCGGCCGCCGCTGACATCCTGCGGCGCTCGCTGTCCGGCCTTCCCACGGGTACGGCGCTCCAGGTGGAGCGCTGGCGCGGCGAGCCGCACGTTCTCGATGCCCTCGGCCCTGCTGCCCTGGCCTACCTGGACGAGCAGGAGTTCCAGCCATGGGCCGGGGCGGATGTCGACGTGCTGCCTCCCGGGCACCCCAACCTGGCTCGCTTCGTCGCCACAGTCGGCCAGGACGAGGCTGAGGAGAGCGGCATCGACGAGATCACGTCATCCGTGTTCGTCGTCCGAGACGGGACGGAGGTGACGGCGGCAGCGGGTTACCGCCACTGGCCCGGATCCGTCGCGCACCTGTGCGTCCTGACCGACTCCAGGTTCCGCCGTCGAGGGCTGGCCCGTACGGTCGCCTCCTCGGCGGTGGCCGACGCGCTGCGGAACCCGCTGCTACCACAGTGGCGCGCGCGCCCGGAGCCGTCCCGGCGGTTGGCTGGCCGGCTCGGCTTCCGGGAACTGGGAAGCCAGATGAGCCTGCTGATCGAGCGCCCGGCTGTTCATCGCGATTCCGAAACTCCGTTGGTGGAAGAGGCACCGTAACCGGTATCGATCGCGATTGGTACGCCCGGATCGCCCGCCGAGTGGTCCGCTCAGGAGGGTCGCGCGTTCGTACGGTCAGTTCATGATTCGATCGCTCGGGTCGCACCCGTTCGAGGATGGAGTGACATGAAGTTGACCACTGCTCGCCGGGCAGCCGTCACCGTCGTACTCATGGTGGGCTGCCTGCTGGCGGCGGCGCCCCCCGCGGCCGCCCACGACGACCCGCACCATCCGCTGGTCGGGGAAGACCTGTTGAAATCATGCGTAACCGAACTGAACGCCCGCAGCCTGCCGGTCGACGACACCCTGCGGGGGGACACGACCTCGATCTCGCTCGTGCCGTCGTACCTCCACGCGCGCACGCCGTGTGCCAACTTCGGCTGGGCCGCCATAGAGGCTGCGCGCACCTTCACCCTGTCGGCGCGGTGGGGCGGCGTATACATCAACTTCTCCCCGTGGGACTGCAACCACAGCTCCGTCACGTACGCGCTCTACCGCAAGAACACCGCCGGATGGGTCTACCGAGGCGGCGGCATGGCGTACGGCGACCTGGTGGATGGCAAGTGCAACTACGCCGCGTCGAACTTCCCGTCGCAGGAGTCCTGGTCACGTAGCTCTATCACGGAGGGCGCGGGCGAATACCGCATCGCCGTCCGGTCGTGGTCGCACGACGACCCGGATTACGGCCACACGCACAACCTCTGCGCAGACCCGAAGGAGTGCGTCTGGAACACCCAGGTCAACATCCGGATGGACTAGCCGGCTGAGGGACGGTCCATGGACCGACCGATCCAACCGACGCGGAGGCTTGACGGCACCAGGTCAGCGTCCGACGGCAGATACCGCACGGCCGGAGGAACCACTCGCCGCCGGGACAGGCGTGGTGGGACCTCCGGCCGTGCAGTCTCAGCATGGCCTTGACGGCTGGGCTGGCCCGGCTCGGCTTTCGCGAACTCGGGAGCCAGGTGAGCCTGCTGATCGCCGGCCCCGGTCCTTCGCGAGATTTGCCAGCGAGGTTGCACGCCTTGCCGGCGATTCTGGAAACCGCAGCGGGCAGGACTGTCGGTGGCCTCGTATGACGAAAGGGCCCCTCGGTGGAGGGACCCTTTCGCTGTCGGAACCGCCCGCAGCCGGTGGCCGAACCGGCGGGCGCGGCGGCCCGTCAGAGGGGCCGGTTCGGCTCGTTGACCGGGCCACCCGGGTAGGTGGTGGTGGTGTCGGGCGCGGGCCAGTCGATCTCGGTCACCACGTAGTCCCGCTCGTTGGCGTCGACCACCCGGTCCTCGTCGTCGCGGGAGCGGTGCTTCACGTCGGCCGGGCCGGCACCCGCGACGGCGGCGCCGAAGGCACCCGCCCGGCCACTGTCACCCTGCGACGCCGCCGCGTGCGCGACGCCCGGCGTACCCACGCCGAGCCCTTCGCCGATCGAACCTCGCCACGCGCCGGTCTCGACGCCCCGGGACTCGATGAAGCTCTTGAACTTCTCCAGGTCGGACTCGGCCTGCTTCTCGATGATGGTTAGCTTGTCGCCGGCCTTCTCGACCAGCCCTTCCGGCTCGTACTCCAGGTGCAGCCGGACCCGCGTGCGGCCGGTGCCGACCGACTGGAAGTAGACCGCGCCGGCGTTGGTCGCGCCCTCGGTCGCCGCCCAGGCGACCTTCTCGTCCGGCACCTGCTCCAGGACCGTCGCGTCCCACTCACGTCGGACGCCGGCGATCTGGGCGACCCAGTGCATCCGCCGGTCGTCGAGCTGGCGCACCTCCTGCACGCCGCCCATGAAACGGGGGAACTCCTCGAACTGCGTCCACTGGTTGTAGGCGGTGCTGACCGGCACGTCGACCTCGATCGACTTGTCAACCACGGTGGTCATGGCACTCCTCCTTCTCCGATCGAGCCTCCCTGCGAGCGGGAGGGAGTCGTCCTTGTCCACCTGAATCCGTACCCCCCGATTTCCGGCTCAACCGAAAACACCAAAACCGGCGTCCTGCCGTCTGCGATGCTGTCTGCGGAGCCCACCGTGGGGCTCACCGATGTGAGCAGCTTCGATCGGTAGCGCCCCGCGGCCGTCCGGCCCCCACCGGTCAGTCGTGTCGTTCGGTGCGCTCGATCTCGGCGAACGCCACGCCCAGGTAGCCCTCGACCGGCCGCCCGGTCACCGCCAGCAGGTCGGCGACGAGCAGCGGGGCGTGCCGGGCGAGCGCCGCCGGATCGGGCGGGGAGTCGTCGCCGTCCGGGTCGTACACGCCCAGCGCCCCGGCCAGCAGGACCAGCACCACGTGCGGGTCGACGCCCGGCTGCCAGGAGGTGGCCGCCCGGACGCAGCGTTCCAGCACCCGCCGCACGTCGTCGGAGCCCAGCCCGTCCGGGTGGGTCTCCTCCAGCAACAACCGCACCACCGAGCCGAGGACCAGCCCGGCGTGCTCGACGCCGGCCAGCCGCGCGGTCGCCCTCTCGTGCGCCTCGACGTCACGCTCCCGGACCGCCTCGACCGCGTCGACCGTCGCGGCGGCGATCTCCCGGGCCGGTGCGGGCAGGTGCCGCCAGGTCAGGTTCACCCGGTCAGCATGGCAGAGCCGACCGACAGTGGCGGCGACGCGGCACGGGCGGTGCGGGGCACCGCCGAGCGGGCGCCTGCGCCCGGGTGCGGAGCAGGGGACGCCCCGGGGAGTGCGGCGGCTCCCGGTGCGAAGGAGCCGCCGCACTCTCCCGGGGCGGTCGGATGACGAGTCGACACCCCCGTCAGGGTGCCGACCGCCAGGATTATGCGGGGCGTGGGCGGCTCGTCCAGCCGCCGGGAAGTGCGCCGAGGCTATCCGTGCCGCACGGCAGTCGTGCACCTCCGAACGTCTGCGTCCGCAGGCGCGTCCGTGACCTCGCGGCCCCGGCCGCCGAATCAGATCCGGGCGATCGGTCGGCTCGCCGGTGCGACCGGGTCGTACCGCACCAGCCGTCCGTCATGCTTCCGCGCCGACCCGGCGGACGAACCGGCCCGGTCGGCCGGTCAGAAGCCGCAGGTGATGCCGGCGGCGTGACTGACCTGCACGGTGTGCGTCACGCACCCGCCCTGCTCGACGGCGTGCAGCAGGAAGGCGGTCGGCTCGTCGACCCAACCGATCTCCTCGTCCGGGCTCATGGTCAGCGACGCCTGCCGCCAGGTGCTGGGCGCGACGGTGAGCACGGTGCCGGCGAAGGCCGTGGTGACCGGGCGGTGCAGGTGGCCGGCGGCGACGCGGACCACGTGGGGGTGCCGGCGGATCACCTCGGCGAGGGCGTCGCCGTCGGCGAGCCGGATGGCGTCGGCGGCCGGAACGCCGACGGCGACCGGCGGGTGGTGCAGGAAGACCACCGCCGGCACGTCGCGCCGGCCCGCGAGTACGCCGTCGAGCCAGCCGAGTTGGTCGTCACCGAGCCGACCGGCGTTCTCGCCGGGCACCAGCGAGTCCAACGCGACGGCGGTCAGTTCGGGATGGTCGACGTGGTAGTAGGCGGAGAAGCCGCCGCCGAGGTACGGCGTGCCGCCGAAGGCGTCGAGCAGCGACTCCCGGTCGTCGTGGTTGCCGGTCACCAGGTGCACCGGCAGCGGGTAGCGGCCGAGCACCTCGCGCAGCGCGGCGTACTCGTCGGGCCGGCCCTGGTCGGCCAGGTCGCCGGAGATCACCACGCAGTCGGGGCGTGGCCGCAGGGCCAGCACCCGGCCGAGTGCGCGGTGCAGGCCGGCGGCGGGTGCGGCGGCGAGCACGCCGGTGGTCAGATGGGGGTCACTCAGCTGGGCGACGAGCATGGCTCCTCCACTGCGACCGGGACCATCACGCTATCCCGCCGAGGCGCTCCGCGTGGCCGGCTCGGCCACTCACCGGCCGCGTCCACACCCTGTGGATGGAACATGTGTACGACCTCAATGATCTTGACCACGGTGGGTTCGGCGGCACTGAGTACGCTTGACCGCAGCCTCGCCGCCGGCCGGGCCCGCCCCCACCTGGAAGAACGTGGATCACGAACGAGTCGTCCGGGACGTCACGGTCCGCCTGCCCATGGCGTCCACCGCCGTCGAGGCCTGCCAGTGGACCGTGACCGCGCTCGCCCGGCACACCTCGGCCACGGTCTCGGTCCTGCTCCAGGTCCACGACCGGCTGCGCTGCGTCGCGGCGACCGGCGCCTGGCAGGTCTTCGCCACCGTGCCGCCGAAGTCCGGCATCGTCGGGCGGGTGTACGCCTCCGGGGCGGGCGCGACCGTCGCCGATGTCACCGCCGACCCCGACTACCTGCCGGTACGCCCCGACGTCACGGCCGAGATCTGCGTGCCGGTGCTGGACCCGGCGGGCCGCCCGATCGGGGTGCTCGACCTCCAGTGGAGCGAGCCGGTCGAGTTGGAGCCTTGGCGGGCGACCGCGGAACGGCTGGCCGGGCGGCTCGGTGCCCGGATCGTGGCCTTCGGCGGGCCGCCGGCCGAGAGCCGCAGCGAGAAACTGCTGCGACATGCCACCGCGATGACCTCCGCCCCCACCGACTGGGACCTGATGGTCGCCGCGATCACCGCGGCCCGGGAGGTCTCCGCCCTCTCCGCCGCCGTGCTGGTGCTCGACGACCGACACGGTCTCCGCCTGGGCGCCCCGACCTGTGCCCTGGGCGAACTGGAGTCACGCGTGCGGGCCGAGTTGACCGAGGCGGGCCCGGGCCCGCTCGGTCGGATGGTCGCCCGCGCCCACCGGCACGGGGCGGCGTACACGCTGGGCGAGGCGGGACGGTCGCCGACCGAGGAATACGAGCCGCTGGTCCGCGCCGGGGTGCGCACCCTGGTGTCGGTGCCGCTCGGGCCGCCCGACTCGGGCGGGCTGCTGCTGGTCGCCGACGAACGGCTGCTCCGGCCGGACCCGACCACGGTGAACCTGATGGAACTGCTCGCCGGGCAGGCTTGGGGCGCGTTGGACCGGCTTCGTACCCTGGCTCAGCTGCGTGAGCAGGCCAGTTCCGACCCGCTCACCGGGCTACGCCACACCGGGCCGTTCGGGCAGCGGATCCGGGCGGCCACCCCGGGGCGTACCGCCCTGCTCGCCATCGACGTGGACGGCTTCAAGACCGTCAACGACACGTACGGCCACCAGGCCGGGGACCGGCTGCTGGTGGGGCTGGCCCGAGCCCTGGAAGGGGCGCTGCGGCAGGGCGACGAGCTGTACCGGATCGGCGGCGACGAGTTCGTCGCGGTGCTCGAGGTGAGCCGCGCGGAGGAGGCGGTCGGCATCGCCGAGCGGCTCACCGAGGCGGCCCGGCGCACCGGACGCACCATCAGCGTCGGGATCGCGCTGCCCCGTGCCGGCGAGCCGGCGGAGCTCACCCTGCGCCGCGCCGACGAGGCGCTCTACGCGGTCAAGCGGCACGGTCGCGACGGCGTACGCCTCGCCGCCGCCTGATCTTCCCCGGCCTGAACCGCGCGCCGCGCCGCGCACCGGGCGATGATCGACTCCGTCTGCGCCAGGTGGGGCTGTCGCGCGCATCAGATACCCCGCTTTGCCGCAGGCGGAGTCGATCAAATCAGCGGGCGAATTCGCGGACGAGGAGTTCGCCGATCTGGGCGGTGTTGAGCGCGGCGCCCTTGCGGAGGTTGTCGCCGGTCACGAAGAGGTCGAGGGCGCGCGGATCGTCGAGGGCGCGGCGGATCCGGCCGACCCAGGACGGGTCGGTGCCCACCGCGTCGATCGGCATCGGGAACTCCCCGGCCGCCGGGTCGTCGACCAGGATCACCCCGGGCGCGTTGCGCAGCGCCTCGCGGGCGCCCTCCGCATCCACCTCGCTGGCGAAGACGGCGTGCACCGCCACCGAGTGGCCGGTCACCACCGGCACCCGTACGCAGGTCGCGGAGACCTTGAGGTCGGGCAGGCCGAGGATCTTGCGGGACTCGTTGCGGATCTTCATCTCCTCGGAGGACCAGCCGCCGTCGGCGAGCGATCCGGCCCAGGGCACCACGTTGAGCGCCAGCGGTGCGGGGAAGGGATCGAGGTCGTCCCCGACCGCCTGCCGCACGTCGCCGGGTCGCGAGCCGAGCACCCGATCCCCGGCGATCTTGCCGAGTTGCAGGTGCAGCGTGTCCACGCCCGACTGGCCCGCCCCCGACGCCGCCTGGTACGAGGCGAGGACCAGCTCGCGTAGCCCGTACTCGCGGTGCAGTGGGGCGACCGCCACGATCATGGCGAGGGTGGTGCAGTTGGCGTTGGCGATGATCCCCCTGGGCCGGTTGCGTACCTGTTCGGGGTTGATCTCGGGCACCACCAGCGGGACGTCCCGGTCCATGCGGAACGCCCCGGAGTTGTCCACCACCACCGCGCCGCGGCTCACGGCGACCGGCCCCCACTCGGCGGAGACCTCGTCCGGCACGTCGAACATGGCCACGTCGACGCCGTCGAACGCCTCCGGCGTCAGCGCCCCGACCGCCAGTTCCTCACCCCGGCAGCGCACCTTCCGCCCGACCGAGCGCTCCGAGGCGAGCAGCCGGATCTCGCCCCAGACGTTGCGCCGGGAGGAGAGCAGGTCACACAGCACGGTGCCGACAGCACCGGTCGCCCCGACCACGGCCAGGGTGGGCTGCGCCGCCACCGGCGCTACCGTCCCGTCCCCGCGTAGACCACGGCCTCGGAGTCGCCGCCCAGCTCGAACGCGTCGTGGATGGCCCGTACGGCCTTGTCGAGGTCGGTGTCCCGGCAGACCACCGAGACGCGGATCTCCGAGGTCGAGATCATCTCGATGTTGACCCCGGCCGCCCCCAGCGCCGCGAAGAAACCAGCCGCGACGCCCGGGTGCGAACGCATCCCGGCACCGATGAGCGACACCTTGCCGACGTGGTCGTCGTAGAGCAGGCCCTTGAACTTGACCGAATCCTGGATCTTGCTGAGGGCCGCCATGGCGGTGGGACCGTCGGTCTTGGGCAGCGTGAACGAGATGTCGGTGCGGCCCGTCCCTTCGGTGGAGACGTTCTGCACGATCATGTCGATGTTGATCTCGGCGCCGGCGACGGTGTCGAAGATCTTCGCGGCCGCGCCCGGCTCGTCGGGCACCCCGACGATTGTGATCTTCGCTTCGCTGCGGTCGTGGGCGACCCCGGTGATCAGCGCCTGTTCCACGGGAAGGTCCTCCATCGATCCGGTGACCATGGTGCCGGTGTTGGTCGAGTATGACGAACGGACGTGGATTGGCAACCCCGCCCGACGGGCGTACTCCACGCTGCGCAGGTGCAGCACCTTCGCGCCGCAGGCCGCCAGCTCCAGCATCTCCTCGTAGGTGATGTCGGAGATGTGCCGGGCGTTCGGCACGATTCGCGGGTCGGCGGTGAAAATGCCGTCCACGTCGGTGTAGATCTCACAGACGTCCGCGTTCAGCGCGGCGGCGAGCGCCACGGCGGTGGTGTCCGATCCGCCGCGGCCGAGCGTCGTCACGTCCTTGGTGTCCTGTGAGACGCCCTGGAAGCCGGCGACGATGACCACCGCGCCCTCGTCGAGCGCGCCCTTGAGCCGCCCCGGGGTGACGTCGATGATCCGCGCCTTGCCGTGCACCGACGTGGTGATCACGCCGGCCTGCGAGCCGGTGAACGAGCGGGCTTCGTACCCCAGGTTGTGGATGGCCATGGCCAGCAGCGCCATGGAGATCCGCTCCCCGGCGGTGAGCAGCATGTCCAGCTCGCGACCCGGCGGCAGCGGGCTGACCTGGTTGGCCAGGTCGAGCAGCTCATCGGTGGTGTCCCCCATCGCGGACACCACCACGACCACGTCGTCACCCGCCTTGCGGGCGGCGACGATCCGCTCGGCGACCCGCTTGATGCGCTCGGCGTTGGCGACGGAGGATCCGCCGTACTTCTGCACCACGAGTGCCACGACGGTGCGCTCCCTCCCAGCGATGACCCTGAGCGTGCCGACGCCGCCGGCTGCTTTCTCCGGCGGCGCGTCAGACCTCATCAGGGTATCCGGCGAGACGCGAGGACGGGTCAGGTGATCCCACCATCCGGCGGTCCGCGCGGGTCGGAGCTGCGCTTGTGTCCTCGTCCGGGCGGCGGCGACACGCCGGTGCCGGCCGGGCGACGCGGGTCCGCGCCCCGGGCGGACCCGGCGCAGAATGACCCCGTGCATGCCCATCCGCGCGCCCCGCGCCGAATGACCGGTGCCCTGTCCGTCCTCGTTCCGGCGCTCCTGGTGGCCTGCACCGCCGATCCGCCGGGCGGGGTGACCCCGAACACACCCCCCGACCCGGCACCTGCCGGCGTCGACGCGGCCTGGGACGAACTGGCGGCGCTGGCGGCGGCCGCCCGGGACCGCCACTTCACCGCCCGGTACACCCACGTCGGCAGCGACGGCTCGGCACGGGACGTGACGGTGGTCAGCGCCGAGGACGGCAGTTGGCGGGTCGACGTGTCCGGCGGCGCGCTGGGCGGTACGGCGGACGTGGCGATCGCGGCCAACTCCGACGGCCTCTTCCAGTGCGGTCTACCGTCGGCGGGCCGCCCCGAGGCGGCGACCTGCGTACGACTCGGCGGACCCGACGCCGTCGTGCCGGACCGGTTGGACCCCCGGGTGCAGCACCCGTTCACCGACTGGCTGGCGGTGCTCACCGACCGGCGCAGCCCGTTGGTGATCTCTCCCGCGTCCCCGCCCGAGGGGGTGGCCGGGCGCTGTTTCACGGTGGAGAGCACCTCCGCCTCGCTGAACCCGCCGCTGGACGTGGGCGTCTACTGCTTCGCGGCGGACGGGACACCGACCCACGTACGGGCGGCGCTCGGGACGCTCACCCTGGCGGGCCCGGCGGGTCCGGCACCGGCCACCGTCGCCCTGCCCGGGGCGGTGGTGGACGCCGAGCCACTGGGCCGCGACGCGCCCACCACGACGGAGAGCCCAGGTGGGCGAACGTCCTGACCAATACAGTGGTTACGGGTGCCTTTGACCACATTTGTGCAGCCCCACCACACCACCGAAAACGCCCATACGGGATGCTTTTCGCATGGTCGACATCACCCCGCTGCTGGCGTTCCGCTGGAGTCCTCGCGCCTTCGACCCGGATGCCGAGCTGACCGGCGACGAGGCGGCGTCCCTGCTGGAGGCCGCCCGCTGGGCGCCCTCGGCGGGCAACACCCAGCCGTGGCGGTTCGCCCTCGGCCACCGGCACGACGAGACCTGGAAGCGGATCCTGGTCAGTCTGCCCGCCGACGACCAACGGTGGGCCCGGGACGCCGCCGCCCTCGTGCTCGGCGCGCACATTGCCGCGCACCCACAGCGACCCGCCGTTTCTCACGGTCACCCGGAACGCGCCGCGCAACTCCAGGGCGGCCCGGAACGCGCCGCACACCCCCAGGGCGACCCGGAACGGGCCGCCTACGACCTGGGGCAGGCGATGGCCCACCTGGTCGTCCAGGCCACCGCGCTCGGCCTGCACGCGCACCAACTCACCGACTTCGACCGGGTCGCGCTCCGCGCCGACCTGGACCTACCCGCAGAAGTACGCCCACTCAGCGTGACCGCCGTCGGGCGCCTCGGTGACCCGTTCCGCCTGCCCGAGGAGCTACGTCGCCGCGAGACGGGTCTGCGCCGCCGCCACCCGGCGCACGCCCTGCTGCTGCGTTGACCCTGGACACCCCGGTTGTCGGGTGACTCCGGTCCCATACTGCGGACCTACCTTCCCACTTCCTCCCTCACCACGTAGGGTGACTCTGTCATGTGGCAGGCGTACCTCCTCCTTGGTCGCCGCGACGAGGCCTGACCGGCCGGCACCTCGTCGCGGAGTCGAACCGCGCCGTCCAGCAGAACACGTCGCCCGGCATTGCGCCGACATCTTCCGATCGCTGACGCCCGACATGACCCACGGGAGTACTCCGCCATGGCACAACCCACCGCCGACGCCGCGAACGATCCGATCGCCCGGCAGACCCCCAGCCAGATGCCGTTCCGCCGTTACCAGCCATACCAGCAGCAGTTCCGGATCGACCTGCCGGACCGCGCCTGGCCCAGCCGGCACGTCGAGGCCGCGCCTCGCTGGTGCGCAGTGGACCTGCGCGACGGCAACCAGGCGCTGATCGACCCGATGTCCCCCGAGCGCAAGCGGCGGATGTTCCAACTGCTGGTGCAGATGGGCTACAAGGAGATCGAGGTCGGTTTCCCGTCGGCCAGCCAGACCGACTTCGACTTCGTCCGGCAGTTGATCGAACAGGATCTGATTCCCGAGGACGTCACCATCCAGGTGCTCACCCAGTGCCGGGAGCACCTGATCGACCGAACCTTCGAGTCGCTGCGCGGTGCCCGCCGGGCCATCGTGCACTTCTACAACTCCACCTCGACGTTGCAGCGCCGGGTGGTGTTCGGGCTGGACCGTGACGGCATCACCGACATCGCCACCACCGGCGCGCGGCTCTGCCGGAAGTACGCCGAGATCCACACCCCGGACACCGACATCTACTACGAGTACTCGCCGGAGTCGTACACCGGCACCGAGCTGGAGTACGCGCTGGAGGTCTGCGCCAAGGTCATCGAGGTGGTCGACCCCACCCCCGACCGCAAGCTGATCGTCAACCTGCCGGCCACGGTCGAGATGGCCACGCCGAACGTGTACGCCGACTCGATCGAGTGGATGCACCGGCACCTGCCCCGCCGGGACAGCCTGGTGCTGAGCCTGCACCCGCACAACGACCGGGGCACCGGGGTGGCCGCCGCCGAGCTGGGCCTGCTGGCCGGCGCGGACCGGATCGAGGGCTGCCTGTTCGGCAACGGCGAGCGCACCGGCAACGTCGACCTGGTGACCCTGGGCTTGAACCTCTTCTCCCAGGGCATCGACCCGATGATCGACTTCTCGAACATCGACGAGGTCAAGCGCGCCGTCGAGTACTGCAACCAACTGCCGGTGCACGAGCGGCACCCGTACGCCGGCGACCTGGTCTACACCGCCTTCTCCGGCTCCCACCAGGACGCCATCAAGAAGGGCTTCGACGCCCTGGCGGCCGACGCCGTGACGGCCGGGGTGCCGGTGGACGAGTTCACCTGGGCGGTGCCGTACCTGCCGATCGACCCGAAGGACCTGGGCCGCAGCTACGAGGCGGTGATCCGGGTCAACTCGCAGTCCGGCAAGGGCGGCGTCGCGTACATCATGAAGACCGAGCACCAGCTCGATCTGCCGCGCCGGCTCCAGATCGAGTTCTCCGGGGTGGTCCAGCAGGTCACCGACCACTCCGGCGGCGAGGTCGAGCCGGCCGCGATGTGGGGTATCTTCGCCCGCAACTACCTGGTCGAGCACCAGGCGGAACCGGCCGTCGCGCTGGTCGACTACACGATCGGCACCGTCGACGGCAAGGTCGAGATCGAGGCCCAGGTCGGGGTCGGCGGCGAGCAGCGGTCGCTCACCGCCGTCGGCAACGGCCCGATCGACGCGTACGTCAACGCGCTGCAGTCGGTGGGCGTGGCGGTACGCGTGCTCGACTACCACGAGCACGCGCTCTCCTCCGGCGGTGACGCGCAGGCCGCCGCGTACGTGGAGTGCGACGTGGACGGTCGTACCGTCTGGGGCGTCGGCATGGACGCCAACATCGTCACCGCCTCGATCAAGGCGGTGACCAGCGCGGTCAACCGCGCCCGGAGCTGAGCCGGAGGTGGCCGGGCCGGGCGGCCCGGCCACCCCGTCTTCCGCCGGTCGGGCGCCCGGGGGCTGGTCGCACCCGGCCAGCCCGGGTCGTACGCCTTGGTGACGTGTGGGGCCAGCCCGGGGTCAGATCGGGATGACCCGGGCGTCACCGGCGTCGTCGAGGACCACAGCCTGGGCGACGACCACTCGCTGCCCGTCGAAGGTGATCGCCGGTGAGCCGTGCAGCCGGTAGCCCTGAGCCAGCGCCTCGCTGACCCGGCGGCAGAACTCGGCGTCGTCCGGCCCGGTGAACAGTCGGTACCTCAACCGATCGTCATGATCGCTCATTCGCCGAACGTAGCAACCGCCGCGGGCGATCGCCGGTTGCGGTTGGTTGTGGTGTTCCCGGCCACTGAGGAGCGCACCATGGCGCGACTTACGACTGAGACTGCCCGGACGGGCGGCGGACCAGCAGGGCGGCCAACACCGCCCCGGCCAGCAGCAACCCGGCGCACCAGGCCAGTGCTTGCCGGTACGCGGCGGTCAGCTCGGCTGGCTGCGCGTACCCGGTGCCGGAGAGGCTGACCAGCAGCGGCAGCGCGGCCACCGCGAGCAGGCCACCGACCCGGGACGCGGCGTTGTTGACGCCGCTGGCCACCCCGGCGAACCGGTCGGGCACGGCGGCCAGCACCGACGCGGTCAGCGGCGCGACGACCAGGGTGAGCCCTGCGCCGAACAGGAGCACCCCCGGTAGCACGTCCACCTGGTACGACGCGCCCGCCCCGACCCGACGCAGCAACAGCAGGCCGACCGCGGCGACCACCGGACCGACGGTCAACGGCAGCCGGGGCCCGATCCTCGCCGCGAGCGCGCCGGCCCGCGCCGAGCCGACCAGCAGCAGGACGGTCACCGGCATGCTGGCCAGCCCGGTTCGCAACGCCGACCAACCCACCGCGTTCTGCAGGTGGACGGCGAGGAAGAAGGTGAACCCGCCGAGCGCGGCGTACACCAGAATGGTGAAGACGTTGAGCACCGGGAAGAGCCGGCCGCTGAGGAGCCCGACCGGCAGCATCGCGGCGTCGCCCCGGCGTCGTTCGAGCAGGCCGAAGGCCACCGCGGCGAGCAGCCCCACCAGCGCGGCGACCAGCACCGGCGTCGCGGCCGGACCGCGTACCGGCGCCTCGATCAGGGCGTACGCGACACCGGCCAGCGCCAGCGCGCCGAGCACCGCCCCCGCCACGTCGAACCGTTCGCCGCCGGCACGCGGGGCGTCGGAGTCGCGGCTCTCCGGCACCCAGCGCAGTCCGGCGAACACCACGGCCACCGCGATCGGAACGTTGATGAAGAAGATCCATCGCCAGGAGAGCGTGTCGATCAACCAACCGCCGAGGAACGGCCCGAGCGCGGCGGACACCCCGGACAGCCCGGACCACGCGCCGATGGCCCGACCCCGGTCGTCGGGGTGGAAGCTGGCCTGGAGCACAGCGAGCGATCCGGGGGTGAGCAGCGCCCCGCCGGCCCCTTGCAGGAAGCGGGCGGCGACCAGGGTGCCGGAATCCTGAGCCAGCCCGCACGCGACGGAGGCGACGCCGAACCAGACGGCGCCGACCAGGAAGACCCGCCGCCGGCCGAGCCGGTCGCCGAGCGCCCCACCGAGCAGCACGAACGCGGCGAGGACCAGCGCGTAGCCGTTGACGGTCCACTGCAGACCCGCGACGGTGGCGTCCAGCTCCGCGCCCAGCCGGGGCAGCGCCACGTTGACCACGGTGCTGTCCAGAAAGACCATTCCGGAGGCGAGGGTCGCCGCCAGCAGAGCACCCCGACCCGCGCCGGTGGAGAACCGGAGCGCGTGGCCGGGTGCGGTCATGGGTACCAATCTTCCCCGGGTCGGGTGGGACATCCCACGAAACGCCGAAACCGTGCCCGGGTACTGTGCGGGATCGCCGGGAGCCCGCAAGCTGGAAAGGTGTCGTCTGTGCGTACCAGATCAGGAGCCCGTGCGATGGCAGCGGCGGCGCTCGCCGCGCTGCTCGCCCTCGTCGTCGGCGGGTGTGCGGTCACCATCGACGAACCGGAGGCACCGCCCAGCGGCTCGGGCAACGCCGGCGAGCAGTTGGCGGAGTTGACCGTCGCGAAGGCCGGGTCGATGCGCGGCTACAGCCGGGCACGCTTCCCACACTGGCAGAAGACCGGCAAGAACTGCGACGTCCGGGACACCGTCCTGCAACGCGACGGCAAGGACATCCGGCTCTCCGGGTGCAACGTGGTGGCGGGCCACTGGGAGAGCGCCTACGACGGGCGGACCTTCACCGACCCATCGAGCGTGGACATCGACCACATGGTGCCGTTGGCGAACGCCTGGCGCTCCGGGGCCGCCGAGTGGGACGACACGAAACGCGGCGAGTTCGCCAACGACCTGACCCGCCCGCAGCTCATCGCGGTTTCCGCCACCTCCAACCGGGCAAAGGGTGACCAGGACCCGTCGCAGTGGAAGCCGCCGAACCGGTCGTACTGGTGCACCTACGCCGCCGACTGGATCACCGTGAAACATCACTGGCGGCTGACGGTCACCAGTGCCGAGAAGGACGCGCTCAGCGACATGTTGGAGGGATGCACGTGGGCGAGCAAGCCGTGACCGGAGGCGGGGACACACCGGGGCCGGAGCGAACGCCGGACGCCAGCGATGCCGCGGCGGCCACCGGCGGCGGCGACACGGCGGCCACCGGCGGCGAGCCGGCGGCTGCCGGGCCCACCACCGCCGGGATGAGCGTCAACGGCCGATCGGCCGAATCCACCGCCGTGCCCGGCGCCGGGATGAGCGCCGACGCCTCCGTGGCAGCAGAGCGCTCTGCCGCCACCAACGCGGCACCCCGGGAGTTGACCGCGGACCTGGTCGCCGGTCCGGGCGGGGTGATGACCGACGAGGTCGGCGTGATCACCGGCGAGTTGACCCTGAGGACGACCTACGCCGACGGTCAGGTGCAGCTCTCGGTGCAGTACAAGGACGCCGACGAGTGGTACGCGGTGACCGGCGGCAGCACGGAACTGGCCGACCCGGCCGGCATCGACGCCGTGCACAGGATCGCGGTTGCCCTGCTCAACCGGCCCGAGGGCTGAGCCCGGCCCCGTCCGGGAGAAACGCCGCCACCGCCCGCGCGGCGCTGCTAGCGCGCGTATCGAAGTCCGTGTCGGTAGTTGTGGGGGACACAGCGCGTCGGGACCGGATACACGCTCTACTCGCTCTCGGGCCAGATGAGGCCCTGGTCGGTCCAGATGACACCCTTGTTGTGGCAGAGGCAGAACGGGTGGCCGACGGGGTCGGTGTAGACGCGCCAGCCGTAGCCGTCGGGGCCGATGAAGTCCTGCTGCAGGGTCGCGCCGAGGGCCAGGACGCGGCTCTGTTCGGCCTCGATGTCGTCAACTTCGAAGTCGAGATGGAACTGCTTGGGGTGCTCGCTGTCGGGCCACTGCGGGGCGCGGTAGTCCTTTACCCGAATGAAGGCCAGCTCGATCTCGCCAAACCGGATACCGGCCCAGTCGCCGTGGCTGCCCCCCTTGATCGGGCGACCCGTCACCTCAGAGTAGAAGGCTGCCAGCTCCATTGGCTCCGGGCAGTCGATGATGAAATCGGTGAGTCGCAGCATCCGGCGATCTTGCCACAAGGTCGAATAAGCCGGAGTTTGAGACAGGCCCTAGCTGTGGGAGAGGCACCTGATGGTTCCGACTCCCCACCAGGCGAACGCGGCTCCGAACCAGGCGACCCAACTTGTCGGCACACCCGTGGGTTCCGACCGGTCCCCGTCGTCATGGCGACATCACGGGTCGTCCGCGGTGTGCGGGGGCAAGGAGTGAGGGCGGCCCTCCCACCCGGGAGCTGCCTACACGTACGAGCCGGGCTCGGTCGGCGCGGACACCACCTGCGGATTTTCGCCCTCGTCCAGCGGGCGGGTGATCTGCACCTCCACCTTGTGTGGTCGGACTTCCCCGCTGGCGATCTGCTCGGCCCAGTGGCAGGCGACCCGGCTGGCACCGATCTCCCGCAGCGCCGGGCGTTCGTCCACGCAGCGTGTCGGCTGCGCCCACGGGCAGCGGGTGTGGAACCGGCAGCCAGCGGGCGGGTTTGCCGGTGAGGGCAGGTCGCCGGCGAGCAGGATGCGCTCCCGCCGGTCCTCCACGTCGGGGTCTGGCACCGGTACCGCCGACATCAGCGCCCGGGTGTACGGGTGCAGCGGCTCGCGGTACAGCCGGTCGCTCGGCGCCTCCTCGACCAGCGCGCCCAGATACATCACACCGACCACGTCGGAGATGTGCCGGACCACGGCAAGGTCGTGCGCGATCACCAGATAGGTGAGGCCGAGGTTGTCCTGAAGTTCGTCGAGCAGGTTCACCACCTGGGCCTGGATCGACACGTCGAGCGCGGAGACCGGCTCGTCGGCGACGATCAGTTCCGGGCCGAGCACCAGCGCCCGGGCGATGCCGATACGCTGCCGCTGCCCTCCGGAGAACTCGTGCGGGTAGCGGGAGAGCGCCCAGCGGGGCAACCCCACCGCGTCCAGGGTCTCCCCGATGATCCGCCGCCGGTCGTCGCGGCCGGTGCCGATGCCGTGGGTCTGCAACCCCTCGGTGAGGATCGACTCGACGTTCTGCCGGGGGTCGAGGCTCGACATCGGATCCTGGAAGATCATCTGCATCCGCCGACGCATGGTGCGCAGCCGGCCGGCCGGCAGCGTGGTCAGCTCGACGCCGTCGAAGACGACCTCGCCAGCGGTGGGTGGGGTGAGCTGGAGCAGCGCCCGGCCGAGCGTCGACTTGCCGCAGCCCGACTCGCCGACCAGACCGTACGTCTTGCCGCGCGGGATGCGCAGGTCGACGCCGTCGACCGCCTTCACGTGGCCGACCGTACGGTCGAAGATGACCCCCTTGGTGATCGGGAAGTGCACCTTCAGGTCGCGGACCTCGACGAGGATGTCGGTGTCGGTCACGGCTTCTCCTCCTCGCGCGGGGCAGGGCCCAGCCCCGGCACTGTCGGCGGGTCGTCCGGCACGGCCTGCGCCGGCACCGATCCCGGTTCGGCCAACGTCGGCACCGTGGCCCGGACGTCCGCGCCCGGCGTCACACCGGGCAGCGGTGCCGGGTTGACGCACCGGTAGGCGCGGTCGTCGTGGCTGAGCACCAGCTCCGGCGGTTCACCAACGCATGCGTCGACCCGTCGTGAGCAGCGCGGCGCGAAGGCGCAACCGTCCGGCCAGGGCAGCACGTCGCGCACCGAGCCGGGGATCGGGTAGAGCCGCTCCCCGCGGCCCGCGTCCAGTCGCGGCACCGAACCGAGCAACCCCACCGTGTACGGGTGCCGGGGCTGCCGGAACAGCGGACGACGGCGGGCGGTCTCCACCACCCGTCCGGCGTAGAGCACGTTGATCGTCTCGCACATCCCCGCCACCACACCCAGGTCGTGCGTGATCATGACGAGCGCGGTGCCGGAGTCCCGGACCAGTTCCTTGAGCAACTCCAGGATCTGCGCCTGGATGGTGACGTCCAGCGCGGTGGTCGGCTCGTCGGCGATCAGCAGCCGGGGCTGGCAGGCCACCGCCATGGCGATCAGGGCACGCTGCCGCATACCGCCGGAGAGCTGGTGCGGGTACTCCTTCAGGCGCCGCTTCGGGTCCGGGATGCCGACCCGGTCGAGCAGTCGCGCGGCCTCCTTCTCGGCCGCCGCGCCCTTCATCCCGCGATGCCGGGTGAGCACCTCGGTGACCTGCAGTCCGATCGGGATCACCGGGTTCAACGAGGAGAGCGGATCCTGGAAGATCATCGCCACGTCCCGGCCCCGGATGTCCCGGCGCGAGCGGTCGTCGAGTTGGAGCAGGTCGGTGCCGTCGAAGACGGCCTTGCCGCCGACCCGCAGGCCGGGCTGCTTGGGCAGCAGACCCATGATGGCCAGCGACGTGACGCTCTTGCCGCAGCCGGATTCACCGACCAGGCCCACCACCTCGCCCGCGTCGACAGCGAACGACACCCCGTCGACGGCGCGTACCGGCCGCTGACCGCGTCGGGAGAAGGTGACGCAGAGGTCGTCCACCTCGAGCAGTGCCATTACCGGCCCTCCGTTCGCGACTGCGGGGCTCGCACGCTCACTCCTCGCGCTTCACACCACAACGCCCTCGTTCGCGACTGCGGGGCTCGCACGCTCACTCCTCGCGCTTCACGCATACGAAACCTACTTCCGGAGCTTCGGGTCGAGAGCCTCGCGCATCGCCTCACCGAGCAGGGTGAACCCGAGCGCCGTGACAATGATGGCGAGCGCCGGGTACACCGCGAGGCCCGGCCGGATGTCGAGGTAGGGCTGCGCCTCGGCGAGCATCATGCCCCACTCAGGGATCGCGGTGTCCGGGTTGCCCAGGCCGAGGAAGGAGAGCGCGGCGGCCTCGATGATCGCGGTGGCCAGCGTGAGGGTGGCCTGCACGATCACCGGGGCGAGCGAGTTCGGCACCACGTGGGTCAGGGCGATCTTCGGCTTCCGGACGCCCAGCGAGGTGGCCGCCAGTACGTAGTCGCTGTTGGACTGGGAGATCATCGAGCCGCGCAGCAGCCGCGCGAAGACCGGTACGGACACCACGCCGACCGCGATCATCACGGTGGTCAGGCTCGCCCCGAGCAGGGCGGCGATGCTCACCGCCAGCAGCAGGCTCGGCATGGCCAGCATCATGTCGATGATCCGCATCAGGGTGCTGTCCAGCCAACGGCCCCACCGGCCGCCCAACCCGGCGGCGGCACCCGCCACACCACCGATCAACGCGCCGACGGCCAGGCCGATCAGCGTGGAGACCACCCCGACCAGCAGGGTCTGCCGGGCCCCGACGATCAGCCGGCTGAACTCGTCGCGGCCCTGGTGGTCGTAGCCGAGCCAGTGGTCGCCGTCGGCGCCGGGGATGACACCGGGCCGGATCAGCCCTTCCCGGATGCCGATGGTGTCGCTCGGACCGAAGGGCACCAGGAGCGGACCGACGACCGCCACGATCACGAAGACCGTCAGGATGGCCGCGCCGACGATCGCGGCCGGGTTGCGGCGCAGCCGGCGGAACGCCTCCTGCCAGAGGCTCACACCCCGCTCGTCGTCCCGGGCGGCCAGCTCGGCGAGCCGGTCGATCTTCTGCTTCTTCTTGCCGGGCGCGATCGTCATCGGACCCTCACCCTCGGGTCGATCAGGCTGTAGGAGAGGTCGACCAGGAGGTTCACCAGCACGTACACCACCGCGATGATCAGGATGAAGCCCATCAGCACCGGGTAGTCCCGCTGGCTGATCGCGTCTGCGACGAAGGCCCCGATGCCGGTGAACCCGAAGACGGTCTCGGTGAGCACCGCGCCGGAGAGCAGACCGCCGGTCAGCAGGCCGATCGAGGTGACCACCGGAAGCATGGCGTTGCGCAGCACGTGCCGGCGGCGGACCGTGGACTCGGTCAGGCCCTTCGCCTCGGCCGTGCGCACGAAGTCCTCGTTGAGCACCTCCAGCACGCTCGCCCGGGTGATCCGCACGATGATGGCGAGCGGGATGCTGGCCAGGGTGAGGCCGGGCAACACCAGGTGCCACAGCGCGTCGGCCGCAGCGTCCCACTCCCGGGTCAGCAGGCCGTCGAGAACGAAGAAGTTGGTGACCCGGGTGGCGGCGATGGTGGGGTCCTGCCGGCCGGAGGAGGGGAACCAGCCGAGGTTCTCCGAGAAGATCGCCTTGAAGACGTACGCCAGGAAGAAGACCGGGATGCAGATGCCGATCAGCGAGCCGCCGACCGAGAGGTGGTCCAGCAGCCGGCCCCGACGCCGGGCGGCCAGGTAGCCCAGCGGGATACCGACGCCGATGGCCAGCACCAGGGCCATGAGCGTCAGTTCGACGGTGCCGGGGAAGCGCTCCAGGAACTCGGTCACCACCGGGCGCTTGGTGGCGGTCGACGTGCCCAGGTCCAGGCGGATCAGCCGCCGCACGAACCGCGCGTACTGCACCATGACCGGCTCGTCGAGGCCCATGTTGCGGCGGATCGCGGCGCGCATCTCAGGCGTGCCGCGCTCGCCGAGGATCGCGGTCTCCGGACCGCCGGGCAGTCGACGGAGCCAGATGAACAGCAGGAGGGAGAGCCCGAACAGCGTCGGTATCAGCTGGAGCAGGCGTCTGACGATGAACCGGAACACGGCGGCCTCGAAGGGGGTGGGGAG
>NZ_SMJY01000056.1:0-29527 GCF_004348355.1 Micromonospora sp. KC721
GGACGGGGCGGTGGGGCGCTGGACGGACGCCGGTCAGGCGGGCGCGATCCGGTAGGCCCGGATCACGGTCTGCTCGACGACGTTGCCGGCCTGGTCCTCCGCGCGGGCCCGAAGTGACACGAACCCGGTGGTGTTCGGGTGGGTCACGCTGGCCGTGCCGACGCCGTTCGTCGCGTTCACCGTGGCGCTCTGCCAGGTGGCGCCGTCGTTGACCGAGTAGTCGACGGTCAGGCTGCGCAGGGTGCTGGTCGCCGACGCCGGCTGCGCGGACGCGCTGAGCGGGATGACGAAGGTGCCGCCGGCCGGCGCGGTGCTCTGGGCGTCGAGGCTCGGGCTGAACGTCACCGCCCACAACGGCAACCGCAGCTTCGCCGTCGGGGACACCGTGTCCGAGATGAACGTCCAGGCCGCGCTCACCTTGGTGGACAGTGTCACCGGCGCTGCCCGCTCCACCGTCGCTTCCAGCCGGTACGTGGCGTTGCCGGCCGGCACGGTGAACCGTCTCCATTCGTACGCCGGGTTGGCCAGTTCACCGATGGTGACGCCGTTGCGCTTGAGCACCAAGGTCCCGCTTGTCGTCGCCGGATCCGGCAGACCCGCGTGGCCGTCGCCGTCGCCGAACAACGGCACGTTGGCGGTGATGACGTTGCCGGTGCGGGTTACCCAGTTGTCGTTGTAGATCGACGAGGTGAAGGCCGGGCCGTACACCGGCCTGTTCCAGTTTTCCTGTGAGGTGGCGCCGCCGGTGTACGTCTTCACGCCGGAGTTCAGGTAGTTGATGCCCGGCCCGAAGTAGTAGGTCGATTCCAGGAAGGCCGAGTGCCACCGGATGCCGCCGTCGGTGTTGTACACCTCGGTGCGCGAGAACGGGAGGCTGAACGACAACCCGACACCCGCCACGTGTCCGACCTGGGTGCCGTACAACGTGCCGCCGGGGTGCGCGTACGCGGCCTTGGTCCCCACCGTCCCGGGGATGTGCCCGGCGTAGTGGGTCTCCACGATGGCCAGATCGCCGCTGGCCACCGTCCGGTTGAAGCCGGTCGGTAGGCGCTGGTCGGTGAACCAGGCCAGGTGATAGACCCGGGGTGAGTTGAACGAGCCGCCGCCCGGGCCGGGTCGGGCCACCGTGAAGCCGACCTTGGAGAAGGAGCCCCACACGTACTGGCTGCCGAGTTGTCCGATGTAGGTCGTCCCGGATCCGACGCGCTGGGTGTAGTAGGCGCTCTCCCCGCTGCCGTTCATCTGCACGCCGACTTCGGTCATCATGACGCTGGCCTGCGGGTCCGGCACGGAGACGCTGACCGGCTGGGCCAGTCTGGCGTCCATGACCAGGCTGCGTGCCTGGTTCATCTCCACCCGTGGCGCGGCCAGCACCGTGGTCTCCGGTCCGGCCGGGCCGCCGCCGTACACCGCGCTGGTCACCAGGTACGCGCCGGCGGGCACCCGCGGCACGGTGACCGGCCCGGGGCCGCCCACGATCCAGACCCTGCTGCCGTCGGCGCTCTGGACCAGGCCGAAGTACGCCGTGGTGGGGTTGCCCGCGCGGTCGAGGTGCTGCAGCGTCAGGTCGTACGCCTCCACCGCCCGGTCCACCGCGAACGGCGTGCTGACCAGCACGCTCGGGCCGGTGGCGGTGAGGTACCCGGTGTGGTACCCGTCCGGGGCGGTGACCCTGGTGTCCGTGGTGAGCTGTACGGACGCCTGGCCGCCGGCGGGGACTGTCACCGAACTGGCGCTGAGGGTGAACATGCCGGCCGGGGCCGCGCCGCCGCCCGGCCCGGACGTGGTCAGCGCGAGGTTCAGGGTCAGCGGGCTGGTGCCGTGGTTGCGATAGGTCACCGTCCTGGTGAGCACCGGGTCGTCGCCGTGCGGCCACTGCTGCCGGCCGAGGCTCAGGCTGGGCGGGTCGGCGAGCACCGGTTGCTGGACGCTCCGCGCGACGTCGAGCCGCCCGGCTCCCTGCGCGAAGACCCCCTGCGCCGGGTGGCGTGCGGCCGAACCCATCAGGGCCGCCTTGATCTGCGTCGGCGACCAGGTCGGGTGGCGCTGCGCGAGAACGGCCGCGGCACCCGCCACGTGCGGCGTCGCCATCGACGTGCCGCTGTTGTCGATGTACGGCGCGCCCGGGGTGCCGATCGGAGCGGTGGAGCTGCGGGCCGCGGTGATGTTGACGCCGGGTGCGGTGATGTCCGGCTTGATTGCCGCGTCATCCGGGCGCGGGCCCCGGCTGGAGAAGCTCGCCAGGTTGTTCGAGCCGTCCACGGCGCCCACGGTCAGCGCCGCGTCCGCGCTGCCGGGCGAGCCGACTGCCTCGTCCGCGCCGTCGTTGCCGGCGGCGATGACGAAGATCGTGCCGCTGCTGGCGGTCAGCTCGTTCACCGCCTGCTCCAGCGGGTCGATGCCGGGCCGGTCGCGGCCGCCGAGGCTCAGGTTGACGACGTCGGCGCCCTGGGCCACCGCCCATTCCATTCCGGCGATCACGGCCGAGTCGGGGCAGTAGCCGGAGGCGTCGCAAACTTTGCCGTTGAGTAGCTTGGCTCCCGACGCCACGCCCCGGTTCGCGCCCTGCGACGCCGCGCCGGTGCCCGCGATGGTCGAGGCCACGTGGGTGCCGTGGCCGTTGAGGTCGCGGGCGTCGGGGTCGGTGGTGAAGTTCTGTGCGGCGACGACGGCACCGGCCAGGTCGGGGTGGGTGGCGTCGATGCCGGTGTCCAGAACGGCAACCTTCACGCCGGTGCCGTCGTAGCCGGCTGCCCAGGCGGCGGGTGCGCCGACCTGCGGAACGCTGACGTCGAGCGCCGTCTCCCGCAGCCGGTCCAGCCACACCCGGCTCACCGCGGGGCGCAGCGCCCGTCCCTGGGAGACGGCGGTGGTCAACTCAAGCCACAGGTCGGCTGTGCTGTCGTGGTCGGTTTTGGCGGCGAGGCTGTCCACGCTGGACAGCTCGCGGCCGACGGTGGCGCCACCGGCGGCGAGGTAGCCACGGGTTGCCGCCTCACCGGTCGGTGCGTACGTCACGATGAGCGGGAGGCCGCTGCCGTTGGTGCCGTGGCCGGCGGCGAGCAGCGCGGTCACGTTGAACAGTTCGTGGTCCAGCTTGCCGGCGGTCAACGCGGGCAGTGCGTCGGACGGGAGGACGTAGGTGTTTCCGTCCCGGCGGTAGTTGGTGAACCGTACGCCGCTGCGTTGCGGATCGTGCTCGACGACGACCTGGCCGTCTTCGCTGATGGTGAGCCGGTCACCGGTGATGAGTGTGACCTGGTTGTCGGAGGGCGGCCGATCGGGCGAGCCCGTGAGCGCGGCCGAAGTCGCTGATGGCGTCGCGACGACGAGTGAGCCCGTCAGGGTCACCGCCAACAGGGCGCGGGCCACTCTTGTGCTGATGGACATGTTCCTCCCCGTTCGATGGTGGCCGACGCCTGAGGCCGGAGCCGAGACATGGCCACCTGTCGATCTTTGCCATCATCGTGACATCTGGTAATCGAATCAACACCAATGTGTGAGTCGAGTGACAGGTGCTTGCGCTCGGTGTCGGCGGCACTCTAGGCTCCCGCGTCCCTCCAATGTGGATGTGTGGGGCCTTGACCTACCGTGAGTCGCCGGTAACACTTCGATGCATGCAGATGTGTAGGCTGCTCCGCGTCCCGGCCGGCGTCGCCCTCGGCGTTGCGGCGCTCCTCGCCGTCCTGCCCGGGCAGTCCGCGTCCGCGGCGCCCCCCATCGTCGCCGGTTCGGGCCAGTCGGTCGCCTCGGCCACGGGAATCACCCTCCGGGGCATGGTCCAGCAGGTGGGCATGAACTGTCGCGTCCTTCGCACTGACTGGGGCAGCTACGCCCTTCTCGGCGGAGACCCGGCTGTCGTCCGCCCCGGAGCCTGGGTGGAGGTGCGCGGCAACCTGCACATCGGGGCCAACGTGTGTGCGAACGGGCTGCAACTGCAGGTGGCCGACGCCCTGCCGATATAGCCGCACCGGGCTCCAGGGGGCGACACGCGCACGATCCCTTGCCCGTTCACCGCAGCTGCGGCGGGCGGGTGTTCAGATCTTGGTGAGCTTCCGTTCGCGTGGAACGGGAAGTCCCCAAGATCCCCCGATCATGGCGTGGCGAACGCGTACCGCATCACGCGATGTGCCGAAGCCGGTGGCGGCGCCGGCTGCATGACGGTCTTCGTCGCCTGCGCCATCACCGCGCCGAGGGCCAGGCCGGCGTAGGGCAGGAAGATGTACGAGTCGAGTTCGGTGACATCGGCGATCACCAGATCTCCTTTCCGGTCAGCCCGGTCAGCCCGGGCAGTCTGAGGCCGGCGACGTCATCACCGTAGAACCCGGCCAGCAGCCAGATCGGCGCTCAACCGGCAGCGAGCTGGTCGAACTTCGCGGGCCGGATCGACGTGAAAACTGTCGGGGCCGCTCGGGTCGGTGCGGCTCCGGCCGGCGTTGCCGTTCGGAGGAGCGCTGGACACCGGGGTGGGTACCGGTCGATGACCGGTACCCACCCCGGTGTCACCCCGGGCGCGGTCGGGCACCCGATGATCCCCGGACCGCTCAGCGATCGGGCTCGCCAACGGCGACCGCCGTGCCCGCCGCAGATCGTTTCACTCCAGGTGGAACCGGTCGTCGGTGGCGAGGGCCGCCAACTGCTCCACCGAGAACGGCAGTTTCGGCAGCTCGGTCGCACCGCCGTTGCTCCCGCGGCTCTGCGCGACGAAGACCACCACGCCGTCGGGGTGCCGGTAGGCCGCCCACTGGTCGAACCGGTCGTCTCCGGTGGGTCGGACCACCACACCGACCTTCCGCGCGCCGGCGGTCACCGCCTGGCACTCGCCCTTCATGCCCCAGAACCGCTGCGCCAGCGCGCACGGCTCAGTCGGTAGCTCGTTGCCCGCGGTGTGCACCTCCACGAGCAGGTTCCCCTGCCGTTTCCCCTCGGCCAGCGTGACCGAGGAGAGGTAGCTCCACACGTCGACGCCATTGACTCTGTCCTCGAACTGCGCCTGGTGCTCACGCAGCGGTGCCTGGTCGGCCGGCGGGTTCTCCGGTGCCGTGTAGCCGGGTGGCACGACGGCGAGGATCTGTTCGAGCAGCTTGGCCCCCTGGTCGTACCGGGTGCCGGCCCGCGCGGTCCGGTCCTCCTGCGGCTGGCCGTCCGGGCCGGTCGGCCACGGCTGCGTCGGCGAAGGGTGCGGCCCTGCGGTGGACGTGGTGGAGGGCTGCGGGATGCTCTGCGGCCCGGCGGCCGCCGGGCGGTAGACCTCGCCCGCCGGGCCCTGGCTCGCCAGACCAGGTAGGGCCGCGACAGCGGCGATCGCCAGCACGGTCGCGGCTGATCCGGTGCAGGCCCAGACGGCACGGCGGCGCAACAGCGCCCGTCGGCCGGCGCCCAGCGCGACGGTCGTGCTGGGCGGTGGCGGCGGGTTGCTGGCCGCCAGTTCGCTGCGCAACGTCTCGCGCAACTGTTCTGCGTTCATCGTTCCCCCATTTCGGTCCCGCTGTAGGTGGGTGCGAGGAGGCCGCGTAGCGTGTCCAGCCCGCGGGCCGCCTGGCTCTTCACCGTTCCGGTCGAGCACCCGAGCAACGCCGCGACGTCCTCGATCGGCAGGTCCTCCCAGTACCGGAGCACCAGGACGGCCCGCTGGCGGGGCGGTACGGTGGCCAGCGCCCGGAGCATCACCAGCCTGTTCTCCGGAGAGTCGGTCGGTGTCGCCTGTTCGCTGTGCTCCCAGCCCACCCGTTCCCGCCGCCACCAGCTACGGCGCCGCTCGTCCAGGAAGGTCCGGACCACGATCTGCCGCACGTAGGCGTCGAGCACCTCGTGTCGGGAGATCCGGTTCCAGGCCAGGTAGAGCTTGGTGAACGCGGTCTGCACCAGATCCTCCGCCCGGTGCCAGTCACCGCAGAGCAGGTACGCGGTACCGCGCATCGCCTCCGATCTGGCCGCGAAGTACTCCGCGAATGCCGCGTCACGATCGCCCATTCCGTCCTCCGATCCCTGATTCCGGGATAGTCACGGAGTCGGCGACGCCGGGGGTTGCCCGGCGGGGCGAAGTTTCTCGTGGCGACGGACCGTGGGCAGCGAGAGGCGGGACGGGTTCGGCGGCCGGGGTCAGTGCTCCCGGTAGGTGGCGAGGTCGAAGTCGGCGTGGCCGCCGTCGCCGCCGAGATCCTGCACCCACAGGCCGAGGAACGCCCCGGTGAAGCCCCACGCCGCCGGCTCCCCGTCGATGATCAGCGCGGCGTGCTCGTCGGAGAGGATCGTCGCGTCCAACTCCACCGGAAGCTGCCGCCAACCGGCGCCGAGGTCGTAGCCGAAGCGGACGACGGGCCCGTCGAACTCCGCACGCAGGCCGACCCGGGTGACGCCGTCGGCGTCGACGGTCAGCTCGGGGTACGCGGTGCGCCGCCCGCTGTCGGCGCTGAGCAGCTCCAGTACCGTCCGGCCGTCGTCGGCCCGGGTCAGGTAGAGGTGGTGCCAGTTGAGGGTGTTGTAGTAGGTGGTGACCCCGGCCAGCTGGCGGTGGTCGAGCGGGTCGAACTCGACCACCGTCTCCAGCGAACAGTGCGTCGCCCCGACCCGCCGCGCGACCAGGCTGGGCGCCTGCCGCCCCACCGGCGACTGCCCACCGTGCACCCGCAGGTACGACGGGCGGGAACGCAGGTCGATCCAGTCCGGGGTGGCCGGTCGGCGCAGGGTCGACCAGCACGGGCCCAACTCCGGGCCGTCGAAGTTGTCGGTGGCCGGCTCGGCCGGCCACGGGTGCGCGGGCAGGCCGGGCGCGGTGACCTCGTCCGCCGGGACGCCACCGGGGATCCGGGGCCAGCCGCCCGCCGGCCAGTCGACCCGTTGGATCGCGGTCTCCCGCCCCAGGACGCAGTTGCCCAGCGGAGTGTAGGGACGACCCACCAGGTGGGCCAGGTACCACTCGCCGTGCGGGGTGCGGACCAGGCTGCCGTGGCCGGCCTTCTGCAACCGCAGGTCGGGTCGGCCCGCCGAGGTCAGCAGCGGCCCGGCCGGGTCCACCTCGTACGGCCCGAACAGCTCGCGGGAGCGCGCCACCGTGACCTGGTGCTCCCAGCTCGTGCCCCCCTCGGCGGTGATGAGCCAGTACCAGCCGTCGTGGCGGTACAGGTGCGGGCCCTCGGTGAGCCCGACCGGGGTGCCGGTGAACAGGAGGCGGGGCCGGCCGACGAGCCGGCGGGCGTCCCGGTCGTAGCGCTGGATCTCGATGCCACCGAAGCGGTCCCGCCCGGGTCGCCAGTCGGCGCTCATGCTCAGCAGCCAACTGGAGCCGTCCTCGTCGTGGAACAGCGAGGCGTCGAAGCCGTGACCGTGCAGTTTCACCGGATCGGACCAGGGGCCGGTGATGTCGGGGGCGGTGACGAGGAAGTTCTGCGGGTCCCAGTAGCCGCTGGCGAAGCTGGCGACGTCGCTGTAGACGAGGAAGAACTCGCCGTCGTGCCAGGACAGATCGGGTGCCCACACCCCGTTGGAGTCGCCGCAGCCGCGCAGGTCGAGCAGGCGGCGTTCGGTGATGATCCCGCCCAGCGGTCGCCAGTGCACGAGGTCGCGGGAGTGGTGTACGCGGACCCCCGGGTACCACTCGAAGGTCGAGGTGGCCAGGTAGTAGTCGTCGCCGACCCGCAGGATCGAGGGATCCGGGTGGAACCCGGCGAGGACGGGGTTGCGGATCGACCCGGCAGCGGTCGCCACGTCAGCGGTCTCGGTCGACACGTCGGCTCCTCTGATGCAGCTCTCGAAAACTTCCGAATGGTGTCCGGATACTCAGGAGGTCGGGAACACGCTATCGGTTCGAGTCCTGACACGACAGACCCCTTGACCCGGGACGGAACAGCTCGTAGCGTGCCGCCCATCGATCGGTAATACCGGTGACGCATTGAAAGTTTCGGAGATACACGTTCCAGATCCCGCCGGCTCGGCCGGCATCCGAGCACCTCGTGAGTCCTCGAAGGGATGGATCATGACGACGCACCTCTCCCGCAGAACCCTGCTCGGTCTCGCCGGCGCCGGTGCCGGCGCCTACCTGCTCAGCGCATGCGGTGACGACACCTCTCAGGACCCGAACGCCGCGCAGACCATCAACTGGTGGCACATCCAGAACACCGAGCCGATGCTGCCGGTGTGGGCGGCGATGGCCCAGGAGTACAAGAGCGCGCACAGCAACGTGACCGTCGAGGTCCAGCCGCTGGAGAACGAGGCGTTCAAGGCCAAGCTCACCACCGCCACCCAGGCCGGCTCACCGCCGGACCTCTTCCAGTCCTGGGGCGGGGGCGTGCTCCGGCAGCAGGTCGAGGCCGGCCTGGTCAAGGACATCACCGACCAGGTGCAGCCGTGGGTGGGCAGTCTGCTGCCCGCCGCCATGCAGCCGTACACGATCGACGACCGGATCTACGGCGTGCCGTTCGACCTCGGCATGGTCGGTTTCTGGTACAACAAGGATCTTTTCGCGCGGGCCGGGGTGAGCGCCGTACCCACCACCTGGGCCGGCGTCCTCGACGCCGTCCGCAAGCTGAAGGCCGCCGGCACCGTGCCGGTCGCGCTGGCCGGCAAGGACAAGTGGCCGGCTCACTACTACTGGGCCTACCTGGCTATGCGCATCGGTGGGCTGCCCGCCCTGCAACAGGCCGCCAAGGACAAGAACTTCGACACCCCGGATTTCGTCGCCGCCGGCGAACGGCTCAAGGAACTGATCGACCTGCAACCCTTTCAGCGAGGTTTCCTCGGTGCCGAGTACGGTTCCGCGGACGGCCAGGCCGCCACGATGGGCAACGGTGGGGCGGCGATGGAACTCATGGGACAGTGGGCCCCGGCCGTGCAGGCGTCCAGCTCCACCAGTAAGAAGGGCCTCGGCGACAAGCTCGGCTTTTTCCCGTTCCCCGCCGTCGACGGCGGCAAGGGTTCCGCCTCGGACGCGTTCGGCGGTGGCAACGGCTTCGCCGTCGGCAAGGACGCCCCCGCCGCGACGACCGACTTCCTCAAGTTCCTGCTCACCGTCGACAACCAGCGGCGGTCCGCCAAGACCGGGGCGGTCCTGCCGACCGTCAAGGACGCCTCGGACGCCATCTCCGACCCGAACAACAAGATCGTCGCGGAGAACCTGGCCAACGCCAGCGGCTTCCAGCTCTACCTCGACCAGGCGTACCCGCCCGCCGTCGGCCAGCAGGTCAACGACAGCGTCGCCGAACTGATCGCCGGCACGAAGACGGCCGCGCAGATCGTCAAGGACATCACCCAGGTGGCGAAGAGCCAGTAGCGATGACCACCCCCTCCCAGCGACCCGTAGCCGTCGGCGAACACCCAGTGGAGCAGGCATGACCAGGCCATCGACCGTGCCGGACGCCGGGCGGGGCGACACGGTGGCCGGCCCCCCGGAGTCGGGGTCGGCCACCGCGTCGCGGCGCGCTTCCCGGTCCCGGCCGGGCCGCCGGCGCGCCCTCGCCGTCTTCCTGACGCCGGCGCTGACGCTGTTCCTGCTGCTGGTCGTCGCGCCCATCGCGGTGGCCAGCTACGCCAGCCTGTACAAGTGGAACGGCTTCGGCCTGCCGCAGAACCACGTCGGTCTGGACAACTACACCCGAGCCTTCGCCGACCAGGTGTTCCGTGGCGACCTGTGGCGCGGGTTCGTGTTGATCGTGCTCTCCCTGGCCGTCCAGCTACCCGCTGCGCTGGGCCTGGCGATGCTGCTGAACCAGCCGCTGAAGGGGCGCAGCCTCTACCGGCTGGTCTTCTTCGCCCCGTACGTGCTCTCCGAGGTCACCACGGCGGTGCTCTTCACCCTGGTGTTCTCGCCCAACCGGGGGTTGGGCGACGTGATCTCGCGGTGGCTCGGGGCCGAGGCGGGAGCCGTGTTCGCCGATCCGGACACCGTGCTGTACGCCGTCTTCCTGGTGGTGTCCTGGAAGTACTTCGGCCTCTACCTGATCCTCTTCCTGGCCGCCCGGCAGGGCATCCCCAAGGAGCTGCACGAGGCCGCGGTCACCGACGGAGCCGACGCCTGGAAGGCCTTCCGGCACGTCACCCTGCCCCTGCTCGGACCGACCATCCGGATCGCCGTGTTCCTGTCGGTCATCGGCACCATCCAGCTGTTCGACATGGTCTGGGTGCTCACCGGCGGTGGCCCGATCCACGCCTCGGAAACCATGGCCGTGACGATGTTCCAGTACGGCTTCCGCCGTTTCGAGGTCGGCTACGCCAGTGCGATCAGCATCGTCATGTTCGTCCTGAGCCTCGCCTTCGCCCTCGTCTACCAGCGCTTCGTCCTGCGTCGGGACACCGAGGGCGCCCTCACCGTCCAAGGAGACCAGCGATGACCAGCCCGGCGCACCCGGCCCGGCGGGCCCGCAGCCTCGTGCTGCACCTGATCTGCATCGCCGTCGGCGCGCTCATCGTCGTACCGGTCTGGTTCGGGGTGATCGGCGGGTTCAAGGACAACGGCCAGCTCTCCACCAACCCGCTCGGCCTGCCCGACCCCTGGGTGCCGGGCAACTACACCGACATTGTCACCTCGGGCGTCTTCTGGCGGAACCTGGGCAACAGTCTGCTGATCGCGGTGAGCACCACGGTCATCGTCGTCGGTGCCGGGGCGATGGCGGCGTTCGTCTTCGCGCGCTTCGCGTTCCGGGGCCGGGAACTCCTGGTCACCCTTTTCGCCGTCGGGCTGATGTTTCCCTTCGCGGTGGCGATCCTGCCGCTGTTCGTCCTGCTGCGCGGCATGGGTCTGCTGGACAACCCGCTCGGGGTGATCCTGCCGCAGGCCGCCTTCGGACTGCCGATCACCATCATCATCCTGCGCCAGTTCTTCCGCACCATCCCCGGCGAGGTGGAGGAGGCTGCGACGCTGGACGGCTGCGGTCCCTTCGGGTTCTTCTGGCGGGTCCTGCTGCCGATGGCCCGCCCGGCTCTGGCCACTGTCTCCGTGCTGGCGATCGTCGCCAGTTGGAACAACTTCATGCTTCCCCTGGTCGTCTTCACCGACCAGGGATGGTGGACCCTCCCACTGGGGGTTCAGGCGTTCCAGGGCCAGTACTCCGACGACACCGCCCGGGTGCTCGCCTACGTGGTGCTGTCCATGGTGCCGGCCCTGGGCTTCTACGCCGTCGCCGAACGCCAGCTGATCGGCGGCCTGGCCGGCAGCGTCAAGGGGTGACGACACCACCTACGGTAGCTTCTGCCACCGTAGGCTCCCGCCACGACGAGAGGTGGACCGTGGGCGCAGACGACAACAGGAACGTCACCATCGCGATGATCGCGCGCTTGGCCGGCGTTTCCGTGCCCACGGTCTCCCGGGTCATCAACAACCGATCCGACGTCGCCCCCGGCACTCGGGAACGGGTCGAGGAACTGCTCAACCAGCACGGCTACCGGCGCCGCCTGCCGAGCAGGCGTACCAACTCGGCCCTGATCGACCTGGTCTTCAACGACCTGGACAGCCCGTGGGCCGTGGAGATCATCCGCGGGGTGGAGGACGTGGCGCACGCCAGCGGAGCCGGCACCGTCGTGTCGGCCATCCACCGGCGCACCTCCGCGGCGAAACAGTGGCTCGACAACATGCGGACCCGTTCCACCGAGGGAGTCATCTTCGTGACCTCGATGGTGGAGCCACCGTTGCAGGCCGAGCTGCGCCGGCTGCACGTTCCCGTGGTCATCGTCGACCCCGCCGGGGTGGCCCCGCAGGACGCGCCCACCATCGGCGCCACCAACTGGGCCGGCAGCCTGCGCGCCAGCCAGTACCTGCTCGGCCTCGGTCACCGCCGCATCGGCTTCATCGCCGGCCCACCGCAGCTGATGTGCAGCCGGGCGCGGCTGGACGGCTACCGGGCCGCTCTCGACGCCGCCGGCATCGCCGTCGACGACACCCTCGTCCGTCCCGGCAACTTCTACCACGAGGCCGGTTACACGGCCGGCAACCACCTGCTGGCCCTGCCCGACCCGCCCACCGCCATCGTGGCCTCCAGCGACCAGATGGCACTCGGCGTCTACGAGGCGGTCCGCAAACGTGGCCTGCGGGTGCCCGACGACGTCAGCGTGGTCGGATTCGACGACCTGCCCGAGGTCCGGTGGTGTTCGCCGCCGCTCACCACCATCCGGCAGCCGCTGGCCGAGATGGGCATGCTCGCGGCCCGTACGGTGCTACGACTGGCCAACGGAGAGAAGATCGAGAGTCCACGGGTCGAGCTCGCCACCGAACTGATCGTCCGCGACAGCGCCTCGTCCCCCCGACACGGCTGACGGCCCACTGCCGCCGGCTTCCGGCACGCCGTCCGCCTGCGACCCCGGCGACACGCCGCCGCTGCGGCCAGGTGGGGTACGCCCGCGTCGCGCCGCCACGGCCCGGATGACCGTGGCGGCGCGAGCCGGATCAGCGCGTCTTGGGCAGGTCGAACTGGTCGGCGGCCTTGCAGTCCTTCTGCCCGCCGATCGCCCGTGGTCCGAGCCGGTCGAGTTCGGCCCGGGCCCGAGCCCGGCCCAGGTTCCACGCGTACCAGGGGTCCGCCCGGTCGAGGTCGTCGTCGATCCAGCTCAGCGTGCAGCGACGGACCCGGTCCGGCAGCGTGGCCAGCGCCGGGGTGGCGTCGGCGGAGAGCGCCCGCAGGTACCAGGCGTCGATCTTGCCGGTCTGCTCGTACCGGGCGATGTTGCGGCGGGCGGCGTAGTCCTCCGGGTTGAGCACGGCCAACCCCAGCAGCATCGCCACGGCCAAGCCCACCGTGACCCCGGGGATCCACCGCCCCCGCCAGCGGACGCCGGCGGCCAGGATCATCAGGAAGACCGTCCCGAGCAGCAGCTCGAACGCCATCACGAAGATCCGCTCACCGGTGAAGCTGTAGACCTTCTGGTAGGTGTACATACGGGACAACGCCGAGATCACGATCACCACACTGAGCGCGCTGAGCAGGCCGAGCAGCACCCGCAGCAGGACGCGCTCCGCCCGGCGCTCCCGCCGCGCCCACCGGGTCACCCCACCGAGGACCGCCAGGGTCAGCAGCGTGACGACCACGAGCTGCCAGAAGCCGCTGCGGGCGTACTGGGCGTAGCTGAGACCGGCGGTACGCAGGACGTGCCGCTGCCCGCCGAAGAGCACGGTGAACTGCACCACCACGAAGCCGGCGAAGAGTGCGGTCAGCGCGGCGATGGCCGGCGCCCACTCCAGGACGCCGAGCCGGCGCTCGCCGGGCCGGTCCACCGTGGAGAGGTCCGGCGGGGCGGCCAGGGTGTAGACGGCGGCGACGGCGATCAGGCCACCCACCGCGGCCAGGAAAAGCCACCGGAACAGCCCTGCGATGTTGATCTCCGGCATGATCGCGCCGAGGACCTCGGAGAACGCCGCGTCGGCGGAGGAGAGCAGGGCACCGAAGACCAGCAGTACGAGCCCGGTGGCGACCGTCGACCAGACCACTCGACGGATCACCCCCGTGTCGGGGGCGGCCGTGAGGTGCCGGCGTACCCACGGCAGCCCGCGCAACGCCGCGAACGGGGCCGCGACCATGCTGTACAGGATCGAGCGGATCAGTGTCCCTCCGATGATCGCCAGCGCCGCGCAACCGAGCGCTCCGAGCACGCAGAAGGTCACCAGCCACCAGGCGTTGCGGAAGGCGAGCACGGCCAGCAAGGCGAGTGCCGCCCCGGCCCAGCCGGCCCGGACCAGGCGTTCGGTGCGGGCCATCCCGACGGTGCGCGACCGCACCGCGGCGAGCACCGCGACGGTCAGCACGAGCCAGCCGAGGAACCAGCCGATCCCGACCCGACCCAGCGGGACGAAGGAGGCCACGCCCAGCGCCCCGGCCGCGACGGCGGCGGGTACCGCCCAGCCGGTGGCCGGCTTCGGGCCGGGCCAGCACCGCTGGAGGAAGCCCGGCGGAGCCGGCCGGGGCGCCCAGGAGACCGGCGGCCCGCCGTACTGCAGCCCGGGTGACCCGTCGGGCGGCGTGGGCCCGGTGACCGGGCCGGGACGAGCCGGTGCGGTCGGGCCGGTGACGGACGCCGAGCCGGCACCGGTGCCGGCCGGCGGCGTGGCGGCGGCGTGCGCGGTCGCCCCGGCCGGACCGCCGGCCCCGGTCACCCCGGCCCCGGCGGCGTCGGTCACGCCGGTACCCGTTGCTCCGGTGGGGTCGGTCACGGCGGTACCGGTCGACGGAGCCGACGGCGGCCCGACGGCCGGGCTGGCCGGCCCGCCGGTCGGGTCGGCGCCGGGTCCGGCGGTGGCCGCCGCGGCCACGACGGGCACCATCGGAGTGGCGGCCGGGTCGTCGGTCGCCGGCACCAGGGGTACGAACACCGCGAACCCGCGGGTACCGGGTGGGACGGCGACCGGGATGGCCCACCCGGGCTGACCCTCCGGGCCGGGCCAGACCAGGTTCGGCGGCGCGCCGTCCGCGGTCGGCATGACCAGCAGGTACGGCGTCGCGTCGGTGGGCGGTGGACGCTCGCTTCCGCCGGCGGGCGGGTTGGCTTCGGGGGAGTCCGGTGGTGGTGGCGGCTCGGACACGGCACGCTCCTTGATCAATGAGGTGTGGTCACTGTAGAGCCAACCCCGCCCGGCCCGCCGTCCCCGGAACCCCGGCAGGTGGCACAGCCTCGCGGCCGTGCGCCCGCGGCATCGGCGGTGAACCTTTGCCGCGCGCCGTCCGTACCAGTGCGCGGGAGGTCCACCGTGAAGCCCGTACGTCGAGTGCTCGCCGCCGTCGCGGCGTGCGTCGCGACCGTTGCGCTGCCTGCGGCACCGGCCGCGGCGCACGGCGCGCCCACCAGCCCGGTCAGCCGCAACGCGGCCTGTGGCCCGGCCGGGGAGTACGCCTCGACGCCGGCCTGCCGGGCCGCGCTGGAGGCCGGTGCGGCGCTGCGTGAGTGGGACAACATCCGGCAGTACGGCGTCGCCGGCCGGGACCGGGAGAAGATCCCCGACGGCGAGCTGTGCAGCGGCGGCCTCTCCGCGTACCGGGGTCTGGACCTGGCCCGCGACGACTGGCCGGCGACCGAGGTGACCGGCGGCGCCAGGTTCACGTTCCGCTACGCGGGCACCGTCCCGCACGAGGGCACCTTCCGGCTCTACGCCACCCTCCCCGGTTACGACCCGCAGAAGCCACTGACCTGGTCGGACCTGTCGGAGCGCCCCTTTGTGACGGTGACCGACCCGCCGCTGCGCAAGGGCGCGTACGAGTTCACCGGGCGGTTGCCGGTCGGGCTGGCCGGGCGGCACCTGATCTACACGGTGTGGCAGAACTCTGACAGCGCCGACACCTACTACTCCTGCTCCGATGTGGACTTCGTCGAGCCGGCGGCCGAGTCCCCGACCGCCGACGTCACCGCTTCGCAGGTCCTGGCCGGGCCGCCCGGCGTTGCGGGCGTACCCGGGCCAACCGGCGTGCCCGCGTTCACGACGGAGCCGGCGCAGCCCGGGGCGGACGGCGTACCGGTGGCGGCGGTGTCCCGGCTGCGTGACGACACCTACCTGCTGGCGAGCGGGGCCGCGGCCGCCACGGTGCTGCTCGGCGCGATCGTGGTGTTACGGCTGCGCCGGCCCAGTGCCCCGCCCCCGGGTCGCCCCTGCGGGGTGCGCAACCACCGTGCCGGCCGCCGCCGGATCTGGTGACGGCGGGCCGGCGTACCCCTCGGCGCTCGCCGACGCCGGCTCAGCCGAGTAGCCGGTCGATCTCGGCCAGCTCGTCGGCGGTGAAGTCCAGGTTGTCGACCGCGGCGACGTTCGTCTCCAACTGGGCCACGCTGCTCGCCCCGATGATCAGGCTGGTCATCCTCGGGTCGCGCAGCGCCCAGGCGAGCGCGAGCTGGGCGAGGCTCTGGCCGCGTCGCTCGGCGAGCGTGCCGAGTCCTCGGATGGTGGCCAGCTTCTCCTCGGTGAGGTCGCTCTCGTCGAGGAACACGCTGGTGCGTACCCGCGAGTCCTCGGGGATGCCAGCCAGGTAGCGGTCGGTGAGCAGGCCCTGGGCGAGTGGGCTGTACGCGATGCAGCCGGCGCCCACCCCGGCCAGCGTGTCGAGCAGGCCGTCGTCCTCGATCCGACGGTTGAGCATCGAGTACCGAGGCTGGTTGATCAGCAGCGGGGTGCCCAGGTCGCGCAGAATCGCCGCGGCGCGGGTGGTCTGCTCGGAGGTGTAGTTGGAGACGCCGACGTACAGCGCCCGGCCGGAGCGGACGATCGCGTCGAGCGCGCCCATCGTCTCCTCCAGCGGGGTCTGCGGGTCGAAGCGGTGCGAGTAGAAGACGTCGACGTAGTCCAGGCCCATCCGGCGCAGCGACTGGTCGAGCGAGGCGATCAGGTTCTTGCGCGAGCCCCACTCGCCGTACGGGCCGGGCCACATCAGGTATCCGGCCTTGCTGGAGATCACCAGTTCGTCCCGGTACGGCTTCAGGTCGGTGGCGAGCATCCGGCCGAACGCCTCTTCGGCGGCACCCGGTGGTGGCCCGTAGTTGTTCGCCAGGTCGAAGTGGGTGACCCCCAGGTCGAACGCGCGGCGGACGATGTCCCGCTGCCGCTCGTAGGGTCGGTCCGGCCCGAAGTTGTGCCACAGGCCCAGCGAGACGGCGGGCAGCCGGATCCCGCTGCGGCCACTGCGCCGGTAGCTCATCGAGTGGTAACGGTCGTCCCTGGCGAGGTAGGTCACGACTGAAGACCCTAACCGCGCCCGACGTGCCACTCGTAGCGGAGCCGGGGCAGCTCCCGGCCGGTGGACGGGGAGACGGAGGTGCCGGCCGGCCTGCGACACACCGGCGGGGAGTAGCTTCGGACCATGCGTTACGTCCGGCTCGACACCCCCAAGCCCATCTCGAAAATCGGCCTCGGAACGTGGCAGTTCGGCTCCCCGGAGTGGGGCTACGGCCGCGACTACGAGCGCCGGGCCGCCGAGATCGTGCGGCGTGCGCTCGAACTCGGGGTCACCCTCTTCGACACCGCCGAGCTGTATGGCTTCGGCCGCAGCGAGCGCATCCTCGGCGCGGCGCTCGGTGACGACCGGGCGAAGGCCGTGGTGGCCAGCAAGATCTTTCCGCTGCTGCCGATCGCTCCGGTGGTGCAGCAGCGGGCGGTCGCCTCCGCGGCCCGGCTCGGCGTCGACGGTATCGACCTCTACCAGGTGCACCAGCCCAACCCGGTGGTCGCCGACACCACCACCATGAGCGGCATGCGCACTCTGCAGGACGTCGGGCTGGTCGGCGAGGTCGGCGTCAGCAACTACGGCCTGCGCCGGTGGCGGTTCGCCGAGGCCGCGCTGGGCCGCCGGGTGCTGAGCAACCAGGTCCGCTACAGCATGATCGACCGTGGCCCCGAGGAGGACCTGATCCCGTACGCGGAGCAGGCCGGCCGGATCGTCATCGCGTACAGCCCGTTGGCGCAGGGGTTCCTCTCCGGCCGCTACGACGCCATGAACCCGCCGAGCGGGGCGGTGCGCCGGGGCAACCCGTACTTCCTGCCGGAGAACCTGGCGCGCGGCAGCGAACTCATCGCGACCCTGCGCGAGGTCGCCGACGCGCACGACGCCACACCGAGCCAGATCGCGCTGGCGTACCTGCTGCGGCACCCGAACGTGGTGGCCATCCCCGGTGCGTCCGGGGTGGAGCAGATGGAACGCAACGCGGCCGCCGCCGAGATCGACCTGGCCGACGACGAGTACGTCGCGTTGGTCGCCGCCGCGCACGCCTTCCGTCCGGTCACCGGCCTGGCGGCCGTACCGCGGATGATCCGCGCCCGGCTGCGAGCCCGCTGAGCCGATCTCCCCGGGGCGGGGGAGTCGCGGATCGCCCGGCGGCGGGACAATGCCCGGGTGACCATCCGGGGTGTGTTCGCGCCGCTGGTGCGCGGCAGCACCTGGCGGCGTGCCGTGTTCCTGCTCCTCGGCGGCGTGCTCGCGCTGCCGTACGCGCTGCTGGTGGTGGCCTTCGCGCGGCTGCTGGGCAGCGCCGACGTGCCGCGCCCGCTCGGTTTCGGGCTGCTGCTGGTGGGTGCCGGGCTGGCCGTGGTGCCGGTGTTCCTGGCTGGCAGCCGGGCGTTGGAGATCGCCGCCGCCCGGGCGTTGCTCGCCGTCGACCTGCCGGAGCCCGCCCCCGACCACCGGATCGACCGGGAGACCCGGCTGCGCGCCGCACTCTGGATCGCCCTGCACCTGGGCACCGGCGCGGCGGTGCTGTTCGCCGCGATCAGCGCGTTCCCGATGGCGTTGGTGTTCGTCGCCGGCCTGGCCGGGATCGACACGGGCGTCGCGCCGGACGAGCGCTTCGGGCCGCTCGACCCGGCCCACCCGGTGCCGGCCGGGCTGGTCGGGCTCGCTGTGCTGGTCGCCCTCGGCTACGCGGTGGCCGGGCTGGGCGCGCTCGCCGCGTCGATGGCGCCGGTGCTGCTCGGCCCGGCGCAGGCCGAGCGGATCGCCGCGCTGGAGGCCCGGGCGGTCCGGCTGGCCGAGCGCAACCGGCTGGCCCGGGAACTGCACGACTCGGTGGGGCATGCCCTCACCGTGGCGACCCTCCAGGCCGGGGCCGCCCGCGAGCTGCTCGACACCGACCCGGAGTTCAGCCGGCGGGCGTTGCGGGCCATCGAGGAGACCAGCCGGCGCGCCATGGACGACCTCGACCACGTGCTCGGGTTGCTCCGGGACACCGGGACCGGGCGTGGCCCCGCGACCACCGCGCCGCAATCCACGCTGGCCGGTCTGGACCGGCTGGTCGCCGACGCCCGGGCCGCGGGGTTGGTGGTGGAGTCCCGGATCGGTGGGCCGCTGGACGCGCTGCCCGCCGTGGTGTCCCGCGAGGGCTACCGGATCGTGCAGGAGGGGTTGACCAACGCGGTCCGGCACGGCCGCGGGCCGGTCACGCTGCGGGTCGCCGTACCCCCTGAAGGGTTGGAGATCGAGCTGGTCAACGCCGTGCGCGGCAGCCCCGGGCCGACCGGCGGCGGACGCGGGCTGGACGGCATGCGGGAGCGGGTGCTGCTGCTCGGCGGGCAGCTCGACGCCGGCCCCGAGGGGGACCGCTGGCGGGTCCGGGCCACCCTGCCCGCGCCGAGGGAGGAGACCGAGTGACCATCGACGTGCTGATCGTCGACGACGACGAACTGGTCCGGATCGGCCTGCGGGCGATCGTGGGCGCCCAGCCGGACCTGCGCGTCGTGGGGGAGGCGGCGGACGGCGCGGAGGTGCCGCCACTGGTCGCCAAGCTGCGCCCGCGGGTGGTGCTCATGGACGTGCGGATGCCGGGCATCGACGGCATCCAGGCCACTCGCCGGCTGCTCGCCGCCTCCGCCGACCCGCCGCGCGTCCTGGTGGTCACCACGTTCGCCAACGACGAGTACGTCTACGAGGCGCTGCGCGCCGGGGCGAGCGGCTTCCTGCTCAAACGGGCCCGCCCGGCCGAGGTGGTGGAAGCCGTGCGGGTGGTGGCTGCCGGCGAGTCGTTGCTCTTCCCGGCCGCCATCCGGCAGCTCGTCGGCGCGTACGGGCGGCGTGGCGGGGACCGGCTGCGCGCCGCCCGGCTGACCGACCGGGAGGCGGAGGTGCTGCGGCTGATGGCGGCCGGGCTGTCCAACCAGGAGATCGCCGCGCGGCTGGTGGTCGGCGTGGAGACGGTCAAGACGCACGTCGGGAACGTGCTGGCCAAGCTCGGGGTGCGGGACCGGACCCAGGCGGTCGTCGCCGCGTACGAGTCGGGGTTCGTGGTTCCGGCCGGCTGAGGCGTTCCCTCCCACGGGGGAGCGGGTCCACCCCGGGGCGGGAGGAATCCGGCGACGGGCCGGCCGAGGCTTCAGGGCATGACTCTCCCGCTGCGTACCCGACTCGGCCTGGCTGCCCCGGTCGCCGCCGCCTGGCTCGGCGTCTGGGGCGTGCTCGCCCTGGTGTCCACGCTGACCGGCGCCGGCTATCCGCTCGGCGCGAACGACCCGCACGGCGGCGACGGGGCCGGCCTGCTCGGGCTGGTGCCCGTCTCCGTCGGCCCGCCGTTGTTCGCGGCGGTGCTGCTGACCGGCGCGGTCGCCGCCCTGGCCATGGCCGGGACGGCCGTCCGGCCGTCCCGGCCACTGCGCCTGCTGATCACCGGGTACGCCGCGACCGTCGCCCTCGCGCTGGCGGTGGTGGTCCCCGGGATGCGCGTGTTGGCCCTGCTCGGCTACGCGCCGATGCTGATCGTCGGCGCGCCGTTCGGCTGGCCGCCGGTGGACTACGCCGAGATCTTCACCTGGCCGCTGTTCGCCCGGCTGGCCGCCCTGGTCGGTGGGATGCTGCTGGCCGGCGCGCTGCTGCGCTGGCGGCACTGGACCGCCGAAGGGCCGGCTCCCGGCTGGGCCGCGCCCGCCTCGGCCGCCCGATGGGGCCGGTGGGCAGCGTGGACCGCGGCCGCCATCCCGGTGCTCTACGCGCTGACCCGGTTCGCCTGGCTGGCCGGGATCCCGCTGGGTTTGTCCCGGGAGAAGCTGGCCGAGATACGCGCCGACGGCTCGGTCTGGGCGGGCGCCGGACTGGGCGCGTTCGCCGTGGTCGGCGCGGTGCTCACGCTCGGGCTGGTGGCGCGCTGGGGGGAGCGGTTCCCGCGCTGGCTGCCCGGCCTGGCGGGCCGGCCGGTGCCGGTGCTCCTGGCGGTGATTCCGGCCGGGCTGGTCACGCTGGCCGTCCTCGCGGCCAGCGTCGACATCCTGGCCGCCCCGCGGTTTCTGGAACTGATCCGTGAGGTCAACTCCGCCGCCCTGCCGATGCTGCTGTGGCCGGTCTGGGCGGTCGCGCTGGCCGCCGCGACGTACGCGTACCACCTGCGCCGTCGCGCCTGAGCGCCCCCGGGGGGTTGGTCCCGGCACGGGGCGGGACCGACCCCCCGGGCGGTGTGGAAATCCTGAGCTAGCGTGGGTCGGGTGACCGCTCCCCACCAGGTTCCCCCGGTCCCGCCCGCCGAGCTGCCCACCACGCTCGGCGGGCTGCGCGCGGCCGGCCACCACCACCGCACGGTCAAGCAGGAACTCCGCGACAACCTTCTCGCCCGGATGCGGACCGGCGGGGAACGCTTCCCCGGCATCGTCGGCTACCAGGACACGGTGCTGCCGGAGGTCGAGCGGGCGCTGCTCGCCGGCCACGACATGGTGCTGCTCGGCGAGCGTGGCCAGGGCAAGACCCGGCTGATCCGCTCGCTGGTGGCGCTGCTCGACGAGTGGACGCCGGTGATCCCCGGCTCGGTGCTCAACGAGCACCCGCTGCACCCGCTCACCCCGGCGTCCCGCGCGCTGGTCGACTCCGCCGGCGACGACCTCCCGATCGGCTGGCTGCACCGCTCGATGCGGTACGGCGAGAAGCTGGCCACCCCGGACACCAGCGTCGGCGACCTCATCGGCGACGTCGACCCGATCCGGCTGGCGCAGGGGCGTACCCTCGGCGATCCGGAGACGATCCACTTCGGCTTGGTGCCCCGCACCAACCGGGGGATCTTCGCCGTCAACGAGCTGCCCGACCTGGCCGAACGGATCCAGGTGGCGTTGCTCAACGTGTTGGAGGAGCGCGACATCCAGGTCCGCGGCTACCAGCTCCGGCTGCCGCTGGATCTGCTGCTGGTGGCCAGCGCCAACCCGGAGGACTACACCAACCGGGGGCGGATCATCACCCCGCTCAAGGACCGGTTCGGCGCGGAGATCCGGACCCACTACCCGGTCGGTCTGGAGCTGGAGTTGGCGCTCGTCCGGCAGGAGGCCGACCTGGTCGCCGAGGTGCCGGAGCACGTGCTGGAGGTCCTCGCCCGGTTCGCCCGCGCGGTGCGCGAGTCGCCGTCGGTGGACCCGCGCTCCGGCGTCTCCGCCCGGTTCGCCATCGCCGCCGCGGAGACGGTCGCCGCCGCCGCGCTGCGCCGTTCCGGCCTGCTCGCCGGTGCCGCCTCCGACGGGGTACGCGGGGAAGCCGCGGTCGCCCGGGTCGGCGACGCCGTCTCGGTCACCTCGACCCTGCGCGGCAAGGTGGAGTTCGAGAGCGGTGAGGAGGGGCGGGAGATCGAGATCCTGGCGCACCTGCTGCGCGCCGCCACCGCCGAGACGTTTCGGGCCCGGCTGGCCGGGCTGGACCTGTCCGGCTTCACCGCCCTGGTGGCGGAGGGCACCGTGATCGAGACCGGCGAGCTGGTCTCCTCGGCGGAGCTGCTGCGCCAGGTCGGCACCGTGCCCGGCCTGGCCAAGGCGCTGGACCGGCTCGACCTGGGCGACGCGCCGACGCCGGAACAGGCCGCCGCCGGTGTCGAGTTCGTGCTCGAAGGGCTGCACCTGACCCGCCGGCTCGGCAAGGACGTCACCGAGTCGGGGCGCACCGTCTACGGCGGCCGGGGCTGACCGTGGCCGGCAACCGGTTCCGGTACGGCCAGTGGCGCGGCGGGCTTGACCCGCTCGCCCCGCCGTACGACGTGCGGGCCGCGGTGGACGAGGTCGGCGCGGACGTCCTCGCCGGCGGCAGCCTGCGGGAGGCGCTGCGGAACCTGCTGCGGCGCGGCCCGCAGGGCCGGGGTGGCCTGGACGACCTGGCGGCCCGGGCCCGGCGGCTGCGCCGGGAGGCGCTGCGCCGCGGCGACCTGGACGGCACCGTCACCCGGGCCCGGGCTCTGCTCGACCAGGCGCTCGCCGCCGAGCGGGACGAGCTGCGGGGCCGCGACGGCGACGAGGCGCGCTTCGCCGAGACGGTGCTGGAGAACCTGCCCCGGTCCACGGCCCGGGCGGTGGCGGAGCTGTCCGGGTACGAGTGGGCCAGCGCCGAGGCGCGCGCCACGTACCAGCGGATCCTCGACGGGCTGCGCGGCGAGGTGCTGGAACAGCGGTTCGCCGGGCTGCGCGACGCGGCGCGGGCCGCCGCCGATCCGCAGGTGCAGCGGCAGCTCGCCGCGATGATGCGTGACCTGAACGACCTGCTGGCCCGGCACGCCCGCGCCGAGGACACCACCGACGCGTTCGCCGAGTTCATGCGCCGGCACGGCGAGTTCTTCCCGGAGCGGCCCAAGGACGTCGAGGAACTGGTCGACGTGCTGGCCCGCCGGTCGGCGGCCGGGGAGCGGCTGATGCGCTCGCTGTCGGAGCGGCAGCGCGCGGAGCTGGCCGGGCTGATGCGCCAGTCCCTCGGCGACCGGCTGGCCGGCGAACTGTCCGCGCTCGACACGCACCTGCGCGCGTTGCGGCCGGACCTGAACTGGCAGCGTGGGGAGCGGGTCCGGGGTGACCAGCCGCTCGGCTACGGCGAGGCCACCGGCGCCCTCGGTGAGATCGCGGAGCTGGACGAGCTGCTGGACGCCCTGGAACAGGGGCATCCCGGTGCCAGCCTGGACGACGTGGACGTCGAGGCGGTCACCCGGACGCTGGGCCGCGACGCCGCCGACGACGTACGGCGGCTGCAGGAGCTGGAGCGGGAGCTGCGCCGGCAGGGCTGGGTGGCGCGGGACGCCGACGGGCTGACCCTGAGCCCGAAGGCGCTGCGCCGGCTCGCCGGCACCGCGTTGCGGAGGGTCTTCGCCGACCTGACCGCCGGCCCGCGCGGCCAACACGACCTGCGGGCGGCCGGCGCGGCCGGCGAGGTGGGCGGCGGCTCCCGTCCCTGGGAGTACGGCGACGAGCAGCCGCTGGACGTGGTGCGTACCCTGACCCGCGCGGTACGCCGGGCCGGTCCGACGGTGCCGGTGCCGCTGGCGGTCGAGGACTTCGAGGTGGTGGAGACCGAGCGGCGGGCGTCGGCGGCGGTGGTGCTCTGCGTCGACCTGTCGTACTCGATGGTTTCCCAGGGGCGCTGGGGGCCGATGAAACAGACCGCGCTGGCGCTGTCGCACCTGGTGGCGACGCGGTTCCCGCAGGACGCGTTGCAGATCGTCGGGTTCGGCCGGGAGGCGACGACGCTGACCCGCCAGGAGTTGGCGGCGGTCGAGCCGGACCTGGAACAGGGCACCAATCTCCAGCACGCGCTGCGGCTGGCCGGGCGGCACCTGCGCCGGCATCCGGGCGCGGAGCCGGTGGTGCTGGTGGTCACCGATGGTGAGCCGACCGCCCACCTGGACCCGGACGACGGGCAGGCCTACTTCCACTGGCCACCGCTACCCGAGACGATCGAGGCGACCGTCCGGGAGGTGGACCGGTTGACCCGGTACGGCGCGACGCTGAACCTGTTCATGCTCGGTGACGACCCGGGTCTGCGCCGGTTCGTCGACGCGGTGGCCCGCCGCTCGAAGGGCCGCATGTTCACCCCCGACGCCGACGACCTCGGCGAGTACGTGGTCTCCGACTACCTGCGCGCCCGCCGGGGCCGCCGCTGACCCGTCCGGGTGATCCCGCCCGCCGGGCCGGTGCCGCCTGGCGCGGGGCACGTTGACTGGGGCCATGGACAGCAGCGGCCTGCGGCGGGCGTACGACGAGCTGCTCGACGAGGTGACGGCGGGCGGGTTCGGCCCACCGCCGGCGGGGCAGCTCACCGCCGAGCAGATCGTGGCGCACCTGGCCGTCAACGACGAACTGATGAGCGAGGCGACCGAGGCGGTGCTGGCGGGAGCCCCGTTCGCCTACTACGACCCGGAGACGCTGCACCGCGGCGCGCTGGACGCGCTGGTCGCCGAGCATGGCGGGCTGGATGGGCTGGCCACCCTGCTGCGGGCCACCAGCGGCCGGCTCTGCGCCCTGGTCGAGCGGCTGGGCCCGACCGCCGACACGCCGGTCGAGACCCACCTGAGGGAGGGCTTCGACCTGTGGGTGGACGAGCCGCTACCGTGGTCGCGCACGCTGGACCTGCACACTCGCGTCCACCTGCCCAAGCACCTGGCCCAGTTGCGGATGCTGCGCGACGGCGGCGACGCGTAGCGTCGTCGGCCTAGCGGGGGGTGGCGTCGGTCGCCGTGAGTGTTTTGATCGACGCGAGTGCGGTGTCTGGATCGGCGCCGAGGCCGCTGAGCATGGTGACGAGCATGGGCACCAGGACATGCTCGGTGCCGTCCTCGCCGAAGTAGCCGCCGACGTCGGCCATCACGTAGCCGTGCATCGCGGTCCATAGTTGGCTGGCGATCGCCAGCGGGTCGGCCGGTCGCAGTCGTCGCTGTTTCACGGCGCGGCCGCAGGTCTCCACGATCTCCTCGAAGGCGTACCGGCCGCGTTTGCGCTCGTCGGCGGTCTGGGGGCGGTACATGCCCAGCGGGGCGGTACCGAACATGACGGCGTACAGGTGCGGGTTTTGGCGCGCGTTGACCAGGTAGGCGCGGGCCAGGCCGGCCAGGTCGGTGATCGCGTTGTCCGTGTGTGGCACCTCGGCGAGTCGCGCGGCCAGCCGGGCGAAGCCTTCTGTGACCACCGCGTCGGCAAGATCGGCCATCGAGCCGAAGTGCGTATACACCCCCATCGTGGAGGTGTCGGCCTCGGCGGCGACTCGGCGCAGGGTGAGCGCCGAAGGGCCTTCCTCGGCGAGCAGGCGGGCGGCGCCTTCCAGGAGGCGGACACGGACGGTGGGATCGGTACGACGGTCGACCACGGACCGATCCTAGTGCTATAGCGTTTGATATAGCGACTGATATGCTGCTCGGTGGAGGTGGTTTACATGAACGACTGGGACGCGATCGTCATCGGCTCCGGCCTCAGCGGGCTCACCTGCGCCGCGTATCTCACCGCTACCGGCAAGCGCACTCTCGTGCTCGAACAGAACCAGGTAGCCGGCGGCTGCAGCCAGGTCTTCCGGCGCAAGGGGAACCGGTACGAGTTCGACGTCGGCATGCACTACATCGGTGAGTGCCACCCCGAAGGGCGGATGACGGCGGCACTGCGCGGTCTCGGACTGGACGGTCGGATCGATTTCCGCCAGCTCGACCCCGACGGCCACTCGACGCTGGTGTTCCCTGATCTCACGTTCCGGGTGCCCAGCGACTGGGACACCTACCTGGCTCGGCTGGTCGAGGCGTTCCCCGACCAGGAGCGTGGCCTACGGCTATGCGTGGGCATCCTGCGACGGATCGGCGCCGAGTTGCGTGCCGCCGCGATCCCCGGGTGGACCATCGCAGGCATGCTGCGGTTCGTCCGGGCGGCGCCGACCCTGGCCTCCGTCGGGCTACTGCCGTTGACCTGGCTGTTCGCCGCGTGTCGGCTCAGTCCGCTGGCCAGGGCGGTGATCGTCGGCGAGTCCGGCGACTACGGGGTGCCGCCGTCGCGGACCTCGGTGGCGCTGCACGGCGCTTTCCTTGACCACTATCTCACCGGCGGCGCGTGGTACCCGCGCGGCGGCGGTCAGGTCATTCCGGCTCATCTCATCGACGTCATCCAGACCCACGGCGGCCAGGTGCGCACCAAGGCGCGCGTCACACGCATCCTGATAGACGACGGAACCGTGGTCGGCGTCCAGCTCGACGGGGGCGAGGCGATCCGCGCCCCGATCGTGGTGTCGGGCGCTGACCTCAAGCGCACCTACCTCGACCTCGTCGGCCGCGACCACCTGGCGCCGGCCACCGTCGCCCGGGTGGAGAGGTACCGGATGGCGCTGCCGTTGTTCAGCGTCTATCTCGGACTCGACATCGACCTCGCCAACCAGCTGCCCAACAGCACATACTGGTGCTACCCACACGCCGATGTGGAACAGGTCTACCGCGACATCTACGACGGCCGGATCCCGGACGAGATGCCGATCTTCCTCACCTCGGCCACCACCAAGGATCCGGGAAACCCGCACGCCGCTCCGTCCGGACACTCCACCCTCGAGGTGATGTGCCTCGCCCCGCAGGGCACATTCTGGCCCAGCGGCGACGACTACCGGAAGGGCCCGCAGTACGCCGTGCTCAAGGGACGTCTCACCGAGCAGCTGATCGACCGCGCTGCCACCGTGATCCCGCACCTACGTCAGCACATCGTCTGGCAGGAGGCGTCCAGCCCGCTCACCCATGAACGGTTCACGCTGTCCACCCTCGGCTCCTGCTACGGCATCGAGATGGCCGCCGACCAGATCGGTCCACGCCGACCCGGCCCGCGCACCGAAATCCGCGGCCTGTGGCTCACCGGCGCCAGCACCATCTGGGGCAGCGGCATCGTCGGCGCCGTCAGCAGCGGCCTGGGCACCGCCGGAGCGATCCTCGGCCGCCCGCTCAGCGCCGAAGTCAAGAACGGTGCCGTGATCGCCGACCCGTCCAAGCTCACCCCGATCAGCCCCGACTGGGATCCGCTAGCCGTGTCCAAGCCCAGCTCCCCGCTCCGCCGCCGGTCCCGCGCCGCAGCCTAGTCGACGGTCCACTGCTGGGCGGCGGCGGAGGTGCAGGGGACCTGGCGCAGCTCCGCGCCGGCCTCGGCGGCGCCGTCCTGCGGTTGCGCGCACTTGCCGGAGTGCACCGCGACCACCAGCACCGGCCCGCCGCTGCTGCCGATCAGTCGCCACTGCTGGTTGTCCCGGCCGTGGCAGGGGTACTGGAGCAGCTTCGCCCCGTCGTCGCCGCTGCCGCCGTCGACGTCCAGGCACTGGCCGTGTGCGGCGTTGGTGAGGGTGTACACGTCGGGGGCGACCTGGTTGACCACCCAGCGCTGCTCCGGCCCGCCGGTGCAGGCGACCAGTCGGGCCTGGGCCATCTCGTCGTCGCCGTCGGTGCCGACGCAGAGCCCGGAGGTCGCGGAGCGCAGCACCTTCGGCCCGGCCAGCGGGGTACGCGGCGGGAGACTGCGCGGCGACGGTGACGGCGACGGCGAGGCCGAGGTCGGCGTCGGCTCGGGGCTCTCCGACGCCGGGTCGGCGGACGGGGAGCCCGGGGCAGGCCGGGCCGCGGCAGGGGTCACCGGGGATTCCTCGCCGCCGCCGAGCACGCCGGTGGCGAAGAAGACCCCGAGCAGGATGCCGACCAACCCGACGGCGAGCGCGACCCGCAGCAGCGGGTCCCGGGGCAGACCCGGGCGGGTGGCCCGGCGGCCCGCATAGACGGTGCCGGACGGGTCTCGGGGTGCGTCGGGAACGGGCATGAGGGCATAGTGACCCACCGGCCGGCGTGACGGCCACCCGGCCCGCGCGGCGGTGACCAAGTCGATGCCAGCCGTCGGCCCGCCTGCCCGGGTCCGGTTCCGGCCGCGACACAGCGATTGTGGAGCCCCCCACCAACCGGGCGCGGAGCGTAAAGTGATCTCATGCGCGCACTGCGTGATCATGATCGGGCGGTGGTGACATTGCGGCGGTCGTACGCGGCCGTGCCGCCGGGGCAACCCGTACGCCTCGCCAAACGCACCTCCAACCTATTCCGTCCCCGGGCCGCGGTCAGCGCGCCCGGGCTGGACGTCTCCGGGCTCGACGGTGTGCTCGCCGTCGACCCGGACGCCCGCACCGCCGACGTGCAGGGCATGTGCACCTACGAGAACCTCGTGGACGCCACCCTGCCGTACGGGCTGATGCCGCTGGTCGTGCCGCAGCTGCGCACGATCACCCTGGGCGGTGCGGTCACCGGGCTGGGCATCGAGTCGACGTCGTTCCGCAACGGTCTGCCGCACGAGTCGGTGACCGAAATGGACGTGCTCACCGGCGCCGGTGACCTCGTCACCGCCCGCCCCGACGGGGAGCACGCCGAGCTCTTCGCCGCCTTCCCCAACTCACTGGGCAGTCTCGGCTACGCCACCCGGCTGCGCATCGAGCTGCAGCCCGTACGCCACGCGGTGGTGCTGCGCAACGTGCGGTTCGCCCGGCTGGAGGAGCTGACCGACGCCGTCGGCGAGGTGATCCTCAAGGGCGAGTGGGAGGGCCAGCCGGTCGACGCGATGGACGGGGTGATGTTCAGCCCCGGTGAGGCGTACCTGGTGCTGGCCACCTTCACCGACGACGCGCCCCGGCTCAGCGACTACACCGGCCAGGACATCTACTACCGCTCGCTGCGCCGGCGCACCCGCGACGCGCTCACCGCGTACCACTACCTGTGGCGGTGGGACACCGACTGGTTCTGGTGCTCGTCGGCGTTCGGCGTGCAGCATCCGGTCATCCGTCGGCTCTGGCCGGCCCGGTGGCGGCGCAGCGACGTCTACCACCGGCTGGTCCGCTTCGAGCACCGGCACCAGGTGGCGGCCCGGGTGGACCGGTTTCGCGGGCGGCCCGCCCGGGAGCGGGTGGTGCAGGACGTGGAGATCCCGCTGGAGGGGACCGCCGATTTCCTGCGCTGGTTCGCCCGGCACGTGGGGATGACCCCGGTCTGGCTCTGCCCGCTGCGGCTGCGGGAGCCGTCGGGGCCGGGTTCGGCGCGGGCCTGGCCGCTGTATCCACTGCAACCGGGGCGCAGTTACGTGAACGTCGGGTTCTGGGGCAGTGTGCCGGTCGCCGAGGGTGCGGCGGACGGCGACGTGAACCGCTCGATTGAGCGGGCGGTGTCCGAGGCGGGCGGTCACAAGTCGCTCTACTCGGACGCGTACTACGACCGGGAGGCGTTCGACCGGCTCTACGGCGGGGACGTCTGGCGTGCCGTGAGGGACCGCTACGACCCGGATCACCGGCTTACGGGACTGTACGAGAAGGCGGTAGCACGAAGATGAGCCTCACCGATCGGGAACAGGGCGCGGCGGCCACGCCGGCCACGCCGCCGGGGCGGGGTCGGGGTC
>NZ_SMJY01000057.1:0-29313 GCF_004348355.1 Micromonospora sp. KC721
GTGCTGGGCCGGGGGGTGCTGGTCCTGCTGCTGTCGCTGCCGCCACTGGTGGCGCTGGTCTGCGTCGTTTCGCTGCTCTGGTCCGCACAGGACCGGGGAAACTGGACGGTGGTGCTGGTCATCCTGGCCGGCTGTGCGGTCGCGGCGCTGGCCCTGGCGCCCTTCCTGGAGTTGCCGCTGGGCTGGCTGGACCGCTCCTACGAACGCGGCAACCGGGTGCACGAGCTGTGGGTGCGGCACCACGGCACCGAGGTGATGCTGGTGCGCACGCCGGACGCGTTGCGGTTCGGGCAGATCTACCGGGCCGTGCAACGCGCCGTCGAACAGCACCCCGGGTCGTGACGCCGGGCGGTCCGGTCCGGCCGGCTGTCGTCGCCGACGCGAGCAGCGGTGACGACGCACACTGGTGTCATGGCTATTCCCCTTCCCCGGCCGGGTGACGTCGTCGGCCGCACCCGCTCCGCCCTCGACCAGGCGTTCGGTTCGGCCGCCTCGTTCGCCGCCGTGCCGGCCCGCGCGTTCGCCGTACTCGACGGGGTGGAGGCCCTGCTGGCACGGATCAACGGGGTGGTGGACCGGATCGAGGGCACCCTGGACCGGACCGACCAGGTGCTCACCGACGCCGAGACGGCGGTGCGGGAAGTGGCGGTGATCAGCGCCGCCGCGACGACCGCGATCGACACGGCGACCGAGGTGGCCACGGCGGCGGCGACGGTGGTCGGCGAGGCGGACCGGGTGGCCCGGGCCGCCGCCGTGCTGGTCGCCGAGGCCGACGCCGTCGCCGCCCGGGCCGCCGGCACGGTCGCCACCGCCGAGGGGGCCGCCGCCACCGCGGCGGACCTGCTGACGGCGTACGAGCCGGCGCTGCGCCGGGGAGCGCCGATGGCGCACCGGTTCGTGGCCGAGCTCAGCCAGGAGGAGGTGACCGCCGCGATCCGCCTGGTGGACGAGCTGCCGAAACTCAAGGCACACCTGACCTCAGACATCCTGCCGATCCTGGCCACCCTGGACCGGGTCGGCCCGGACCTGCACGACCTGCTCGACGTCACCCGCGATCTGCGGCTCGCCGTCGCCGGTATCCCCGGCCTCGGCATGCTGCGCCGCCGGGGCGAGCGGATCAGCGACGAATCCGGCGAGTGACCCTCAGTCGGCGGCCGGGGTGTAGAGGGCGTCGATCTCCGAGCGGTACGGCAGCGCCACCGAGGCCCCGAGCTTGCGGACGCAGGCGGCACCGGCGGCCGCCGCCCACCGCACCGCCTCGAGCACCGCACGGCCCTCGCCCCAGGCCACCGCCAGCGCCGCCGTGAACGCGTCACCGGCGGCGGTGGAGTCCACCACCTCCACCTCAATCGCCGGGACGTGCACGTCCGCGCCGTCCCGGTCGAGGTACCAGGCGCCCTGGCCACCGAGGGTGAGCACCGCGCGGGGCACCAGGTCCAGCAGCGCCCGCCGCTGCTCCCGGCCCTGGCCGGTGAGCGTCTGCGCCTCGGTCTCGTTGACCACCAGCAGGTCCACCGCCGCCAGCAACTCGGCCGGCACCTGCCGGGCCGGTGCCGCGTTGAGGATCACGCGGGTGCCCGCCTCCCGGGCGGCCACCGCCGCCGTGGTCACCGTCTCGACCGGGATCTCCAGTTGGGCGACCAGGACGTCGGCCTGGCGTACCGTGTCCAGCTCGCCCTCGGTGAGCCCGCGGAATGCCTCGTTGGCGCCCGGGACCACCAGGATCGAGTTCTCGCCGACGGCGTTCACCAGGACCAGCGCCACGCCGGAGGCCCCGTACACCACCCGGAGCTGGCCGGTGTCCACGCCGGCGGCGGTGATCCGGGACCGCAGGGTCACCCCGAAGGCGTCCGAGCCGATCGCGCCGAGGAAGGTGCAGGCAGCGCCCGCCCGAGCCGCGCCGACCGCCTGGTTGGCCCCCTTGCCGCCGGGCACCATGACGAAGTCGTTACCGAGCACGGTCTCGCCCGGACGGGGCAGCGCCGGGCCGGCGCCGACAAGGTCCATGTTCGCGCTGCCCACCACGACAACTCGGGTCTGCCGCACCACAACCTCCCTGCCCTGACCTGCACGTCGGCTGCGAGTCTAGGACCGCCGTGCCGGTCAGGCCGCGCGGGCGGTGTACCGCTCGCCGTGCCGCTGCACGACCAGCGGCAGACCGAAGGCCTTCGAGAGGTTGTCGCCGGTGAGCGTGTCGGCGAGCAGACCCTGCGCGACCACACCCCCCTCGCGCAGCAGCAGCGCGTGGGTGAAGCCGGGCGGGATCTCCTCGACGTGGTGGGTGACCAGCACCAGGGCGGGGGCGTCCGGGTCGTACGCCAGCTCGGCCAGCCGGGCCACCAGGTCCTCCCGGCCGCCCAGGTCGAGCCCGGCGGCCGGCTCGTCGAGCAGCAGCAGTTCCGGGTCGGTCATCAGGGCGCGGGCGATCTGTACCCGCTTGCGCTCCCCCTCGGAGAGGGTGCCGTAGGCACGGTCGGCGAGGTGGTCGATGCCGAACTGACCGAGCAGGGCGCGGGCCCGGGTCTCGTCGGTGCGGTCGTAGCTCTCCCGCCAGCGACCCACCACCGACCAGGCGGCGGTGACCACCGCGTCGCTGACCCGCTCGTCGGCGGGCAGGCGCTCGGCCAGGGCCGCGGTGGACAGGCCGATACGGGTCCGGAGCTCGTTGACGTCGGTCCGGCCGATCCGCTCGCCGAGCACGTGCGCCGTGCCGGTGGTCGGATGCAGCCGGCCTGCGGCCAGGTTGAGCAGGGTGGTCTTGCCGGCGCCGTTGGGACCGAGCACGACCCAGCGTTCGTCGAGCTCGACCCGCCAGTCCACGTCGTGCAGCAGCGCGGCACCGGCGCGCTGCACGCCGACGCCGTCGAGGCTGACCACCAGATCCGCGTCCACGGGCAGGGGGGCGGGGGCGCCGGCGGCGCCGGGGATCAGGTCACCAGTCACCGCTCCATCCAACCACGCAACCCGCGCGGTGCCCCCCACGGGCGGTGCCCGCGGCTTAGGGTGGAGCGCCGTGTCGTTGGTCACCAACCCCTGAAGGACGGCCCATGCCCGACCGTTGTCAGGACCGCCGCGGATGAGCGCGGTCATCGAGATCGAGGGACTGCGCAAGACGTACCGCAGCGTCCGCAAGGGACGCCGGGTCGCGGTGGACGGCTTCGACATGCTGGTCGAGGCCGGGCAGGTGCACGGCTTCCTCGGCCCGAACGGGTCCGGCAAGACGACCACCCTGCGCGCCCTGCTCGGCCTGGTCACCCCGGACAGCGGCCGGATGAGCGTCCTGGGCGAACCGGCGCCGGAGCGGCTGGTCCGGGTGGCCGGGCGGATCGGCGCGATCGTGGAGAGCCCGCAGTTCTTCGGCAACTTCACCGGTCGCCGTACGCTGCGGCTGCTGGCCGTGGCGGGCGGGGTGCCGACCGCCCGGGTCGACGCGGTGCTGGAGCAGGTCGGCCTGCACGAACGCGGCGACGACCGGGTGAAGGGCTACTCGCTCGGCATGAAGCAGCGGCTGGCCGTCGCCTCGGCCCTGCTCAAGGAGCCGGAGCTGCTCATCCTGGACGAGCCGGCGAACGGGCTGGACCCGGCGGGCATCCGGGAGATGCGGGATCTCGTCCGGTCGCTGGCCGACTCCGGGGTGACCGTGGTGATCTCCAGTCACATCCTGGCCGAGATCCAGCTGATCTGCGACCACGTGACGATCGTCTCCGACGGCCGGCGGGTGGCGGCCGGGCCGGTACGGGAGGTGCTGGCCGGCTTCGACCGGCACGAGTGCCGGGTCCGCGTGGCCGAGCCGGAACGCGCGGCGCAGTTGCTCCGGGAGGTCGGGATGTCCGTTGCCGTGCACGAGGGGGTGCTGGCGGTCGGCGGAGCGCAGGAGCCGGAGCTGATCACCCGCACCCTCGGGGAGCAGGGGCTGTGGGTCGGCGAACTGACCCCGATCCGCCCCGACCTGGAGAGCGTCTTCCTCGAACTGACCGGCAGCACGCCCCATCCGGCGCTACCGCGGCAGGTCGGCGGGTCCGTCCTGCCCGCAAAGGAAGCCGACACCCCGATGATCGACCTTGGCGTGACCGGTGACCGGGGGGTGGGCGCGTGAACCTCGTCCGTGCCGAGGTGGAGCGGCTGGCCGCCCGCCGTTTCGCGCAGTTGATGCTGGTGCTGCTGGCGCTGGCGTTCGTCATCACCGCCGCGACCACCGTGGTCGGGTCGCACCGACCATCGGCGCGGGAACTCGCCATGGCCCACGCGGAAGTCACGGCGGCGATCAACAGCATGGAGGTCGAGCACGAACGCTGCCTGGCGGTGAAGGCGGGCCAGGTGCCGCCGGACGAGAACGCCTACCTGCCGCGCGACTGCAGCGAACTTGACCCGGTGCTGCGGGAGCGACTGCCGGTGGTCGCCGACTACCTGAACGGGGTGTTCGTCTTCGCCCAGCAGGCCGAACCGCTGACCATCATCCTGATCGCCTTCCTGCTGCTGTTCGGTTTCCTGGTGGGGGCCTCCTACATCGGTGCCGACCTGAACTCCGGCGGCGTGGTCAACCTGCTGCTCTGGCGACCGGGCCGGCTCGCCGTGCTCGGCGCGAAGCTGGGCACCCTGCTCGGGGTGATGGTGCTGCTGTCGGTGCTCGCCACGGTGGTCTACCTCGGCACGTTCTGGCTGATCGGCCAGACCGCCGGGCTGCCGGGCCAGCTCGACGGGGAGTTCTGGCAGAAGCTGGCCGCGGGGTACGGGCGGGGTGTGGTGCTGGTGCTGCTGGGCTCCGCGTTGGGCTTCGGGATCGCCACGCTGGGCCGGCACACCTCGGCGGCGCTGGGCGCCTTCGCCGCGTACGCCGTGGTGTGGGAGTTGGGCGCCCGGGTCGTCTTCGAGATCCTGGACGTGACGCGGATCGAGCAGCTGATGCTCTCCACGTACGTGGGGGCCTGGCTGGCCGGCAGGATCGAGTTGTTCGACGGTTCCGCCTGCTCCGACGGCCCCGGCTTCGCTGTGTGCGACGGCACCTACACGATCACCGCAGGGCCGGCGCTGGCCGTGCTGCTGGCCCTGACCGGCGCGGTGACGGTTGCCGCCTTCGCCACGTTCCGCCGGCGGGACCTCATCTGAATCGGGCGGGGGCGGTTCGGCGCGTAAGGGGGCCACAACACGATGCGACCGGATCCAGGGCTGCGCCGCCTCGCGTTGGGCACGTTGCTCGCCGCGTACCCGGGGCCGGTGCCGCCGGGGTGGGCCGTCGACCTGGTCGGCGAGGGGCTGGCCGGGCACACCCTGTTCGGCGGCAACGTCCACGACCCGGCGCAGGTGGCGGCGAGCACCGCGGCGCTGCGCGCCGGCCGCACCGACGTGCTGGTGGCCATCGACGAGGAGGGCGGTGACGTCACCCGGCTGGCGCACGCCACCGGCAGCCCGTACCCGGGCAACGCGGCGCTCGGCGTGGTCGACGACCCCGTGCTGACCCGACAGGTCTACGCGGCCCTCGGCGCGGAACTGGCCGTCCTCGGGGTGACCGTCGATTTGGCCCCGACCGTGGATGTCAACAGCGCGGACGAGAATCCGGTGATCGGCACCCGGGCGTTCGGCGCCGACCCGGCCCGGGTGGCCGCGCATTCCGCCGCCGCCGTCGTGGGTCTTCAGTCGGCCGGGGTGGTGGCGTGCGCGAAGCACTTTCCCGGTCACGGCGCCACCGTCGCCGACTCGCACCGCGAGCTGCCCACGGTGGACGTGTCGCCGGCCGTGCTACGCGACCGGGATCTGCCGCCCTTCGCGGCGGCGATCGAGGCGGGGGCGCGGGCGGTGATGACCGCGCACATCCGGGTGCCGGCCCTGACCGGGGACGGGCCGGCCACCTTCAGCCGGGCGGTCCTGGTCGACCTGCTGCGTGGCGAGTACGGCTTCACCGGCACGGTGATCACCGACGCGCTGGAGATGAGGGGCGCGACGCTGGCCGCCGGTGGGGTGGCGCCGGCGGCCGTCAGTGCCCTGGCCGCGGGGGCGGATCTGCTCTGCCTCGGCGCCAGGGTGGACGCCGCGCTGGTCGAGCAGGTGGCGGGGCAGATCGTCGCGGCGATCGGGGACGGCCGGCTGGAGCGGTCCCGGGTGGAGGAGGCGGCCGGTCGGGCCGCCGCGCTCGCCGCCTGGACCCGGGGCGCCGGCACCGCACCGGCCGCCCCCAGCGATCTCGGATACGCCGTCGCGCGCCGCGCGGTGCGCGTCGAGGGAGACGTCGGCGGGCTGGTCCGGCCGCTGGTGGTACGGCTGCACGCCGCCACCAACCGGGCTGGGGGACGGGTGCCGTGGGGCCTCGGCCCGCACCTGGCCGGCCTGGCGGAGCTGCGGATGGTGGCCGCCGAGACCGACCCGGCGGAGCTGGGCCGGCTCGCCGGGGACCGGCCGATCGTGCTGGTGGGGCGACACCTGCACCGGCTGCCCGGCGGCCCGGCGCTGGTCGAGGCGCTGGCGGCGGCGTACCCGGTGACGGTGGTGGAGATGGGCTGGCCAAGCCGGTGGCGGCCGGCCGGCGTACGCGCCTTCGTCAGCACCTTCGGCGCGAGCCACGCCAACGGTCGCGCGGCGGCCGAGGTGCTCGGCCTGACCGACTGAGGGCGACGGTCCACCGTCGGGGCCCAGACCATTCAGGCACGCTCCGTCACCGCACCGACCACCCCCGCAGGGCATCCCACCGCAGGTCAAGTCCACTACCGGACACTCCCGATCGAGCGGGTACCTCTTGCCGAGCAGACAATCTCTACGTAGCGTCACCAGCAGGACCAGTCGGCGGGATGCCGGCTCACGGCGGGCCTGGGGGAAGCTGCGGACCGTGGATTCGGCCCGGAATCCACGGTCCGCTCCTGCCGTGGGCCGGATGACGTGCCGCAGCCGCGAGGTCGTCACGGCGGATAGACACCGAACGACCGCCAGCCCCGGTCGGGGAAGCCGGCCGCCGCGGCGACCCGGGCGGAGGCGACGTTGGCCGGGTTGTGCCGGTACGTCGGCACCGCCCCCTCGTCGAGCACCCGCCGGGCGGCCTGCGCCACGAGCCGGCGGGCCAGTCCCCGGCCACGTGCCGCCGGCACCGTGCCCACCGCGAGTTCGTGGCCGTGCGCGTCGTGCCGCTTGACGCCCACGCCGGCCAGGTAGCCGCCGTCGGCGTCCCGGACGACCAGCACCTCCCGGTCGAACAGGTGCAGCCAGGACGGGAGGATGGGGTCGGCGGGATCGGTCCACTCCCCCACGTCGGGCAGCGGAGCGGGTGCGAGGCTCCACCGGAAGGTGTCGTGGTGGACGACCCACCCCGGCTGGCCGACCGCGGCGGGAAGCGCGGCCAGCAGGCCGGCCTCCAAATCCCGGGCCAGGGCCCGGATCGCCGCGACCCGCTCCGGGGGCACGGAGAGCACGGTGCTGTCGCCGGCACGTACGGCGATCGCCGGGCGGAGCCGGCCGTCCCAGGCCGGTCGACCCCGCCGTCGGGAACCCACGACGTGCAGACCCGGGCCGGCGGGCCACTGACCGAGCCAGGTGACCAGATGCAGGTAGAGCCGGCGGTCGAGCACCGCAGACCTCCCTCACCCCGATCTGGTACGACCAACCGTGATCACGGTACGCCGGACCGGCCGGCGGGGCTTGATGATCGGGCGGGCGGCAGCGGTTCGGACCCCGACCGCCGGGGTACCGGTACCGGCACCGCGATACACAGAATTTACCGGCATCGATCGATCGTCATATCGATTTCCATACATGTACAACTTTCCTTGGGATGGTAATGGTCATGCCGAAGCAACCGAATGACCGGTACCAGCAGGACAGTGAGCGGGCGTGGCGGCCGGCGGAGGCCGCCGGGCGATTCCCGGGCCAGCCGCCGTACCAGGAGGCACGGACCGGACACGGGGCGCAGGCGACACTCTCGTGGAGCGACCTCAACAGCCTGCCGGCCGGCACCTCCTCCCGGCGCGGCCTGAGCACCCACTGACGAGGCGGGACAGCGGCGACACACCCGGAGCGTCCAACAGCGGCCTTCGCACACCTGTCGGGTAGCGTCTTCTGGTCCGAGTTCCGGCCAACGACAGGAGAAGCTCCGCGCATGGGCAAGAAGACGATCCACGTCTCCGACTTCAGCGGCACGGTGTTGCGGCCCGACGACGACATGGTCAAGGTCGTCGTGCTCGAGCACCCTGACCTGGTGGCCGGGCCCGTGCAGCTGGACGCCACACCGGCCGAGGTGGAGAGCATCGACGACGCGGCGCTGGACGTCGCCGTGGTGGAGATCCACGACCGGCACGGCCAGGGTGAACCGCGCCGCGTGGTGCTGACCGCCAGCGAGTTCGACGCCATGGCCACCGACACGCCGATGGCCCAGTTGTTGAAGACCGCCGAACGGGTCCGCCCACCGAAGGCGCGCAAGACCGCGGAGAAGCCGGACTACGGCACCATCGAACACGCCGGGAAGCCGCACCGGGGCCGGGTCACCGAGGAGGAGGCCCAGTTGGTGCGGGAGCGGCTCGACGAGGTCAACAAGCGGCTCGCCGACGCCGGCATCCGGCAGATCGACCCGGCCGACCCCGAGCACGCCGCCCGGTACGGTTTCCCCACCCCGTCCTGACAGCTACCCGTCGGCGGCCGGCGCGGAACTCCGTGCCGGCCACCGACGACACCGGCCGCGCCGGGGGCGGCCTGCTTGCCGGCCCCATGCTCCTGCCGATGCCGGTCGGAGCGGTCGACTCACCCGGCCAGCGGCTCGACCGGCGCGAACCGGTGATCGGAGAGCCGCCGGGCCAGGATGCCGGTGCGGAACATCAGGCCGCCCTCCACCGGACCCAGCGGGTCGGGCAGGAACCGGCTCATGGTCAACTCGGGTTGGTCCAGGTAGCCGGCGGCCAGGGTGGCGCCAGCGACGTACAACTCACCGACCTCACCAGGCGGCACCGGACCGAGCTGCGCGTCGAGGACGTACCGCCGAACCTGCGGCAACGGCGCGAGGTCGCCGGTACCCGACAGCACGGTCGCGCACAGCATCGAGGTCTCGACGAAGCCGACCACCTCCACCTCGTCGGGCGACCCGCCGGCACGGTCGGTCCGCAGCCGCCACCGGCGGGCGACGGGCGCGATCGGCGCTGGCCCGATCCGCTGCGGATCGGCGGATCCTCCGCCCGCCCGCTCGGGCAGGACCAGCTCCGCGCCGGTGAGCAGCGCGCGCAACGCCACCACCGCCGTCGCCGGTGTACCGGGAGGGAACGGGGGCAGCAGCCGGTCACCCCCGCCCGTCGAGGGTAGGCCGCAGTCACCGGCGAGCCAGGCCAGCTGCCGACCACGCCACACCACGGCGGGGACGCCGGGCCGGGACGGCAGCATCACCAGCGATGCCTCGGAATCGTCCGCACCAGCGCCCACCGCCGGCTCCAGGGCGGCACGGGCCTGCCACGCCGTACCGGTCACGCCCACCCAGCGGGCCACCACCATCGACCACCTCGGCGACGCGGCCACCGACCCGGCCGGAAGCAGGACAAGGCCGGGGCGCGCTTCCGCCAACGCCGCGTCCGGCCGGTCACCCACCGACAGCACACAGGTGGCCCCGATGACCAGCACCGCGAGCGCGGCGGCGACCAGGTCCGCCGTGACCGGCCCGGCCACACCGACCCGCTCACCCGGGCCCACACCCGACTCGGTCAACCGCCCGGCCAGCTCCTCGACCAGTTCCCAGAGCTGCCGGTAGGAGACCCGCCGGTCTCCCGCCGACAGCGCCGGGGCATCCGGCTGCTCTCCTGCCGCCTTGTGCAACAGCCCCACCAGCGTCGCGGACGCGACCGGCGACAGCCGCCCGTCGCCGGCCCGCGCCGCCCCGGCGCTGCGCAGCTCCGCCACGTGCCGACCGCACGCCTGGATCGTGCCGGCGAACGGAACGACGCGCCAGCCCTGCGGCGGGCGTCGGCCGATCGGCCAGACCGCGAACTCCCTGGCTTCGGTGGCCACCAGTTGGAAGTAGCGGGGCTCCTTCCGCCCAACCATGTGATGCTCCCAGACTCCCGACCCGGAACAGGCGTTTCCGACCGATGGCGCACGGCCCGCCCACGCGGACGAGCCTCGACGACATCCGACCCGACGAACCTAGGCGACGGCGGTCATGGCCCGGTCACACCCGCCGACCGTCCACTGACGGTCAGGTGATGGGCTGGTCGTCCATCGGCTTGATCAGCCGGGCGGCGGTCGCTTTCCGGATGGCGTCCACCCGGGACACCGCCTGCAACTTCGCGTAGATGTTGGTCAGATGCCGCTTGACGGTGGCCTCGGTGATGAACAGCCGGCTGGCGATCTGCGCGTTGCTCATCGCCTCCGCGATGAGGCGGAGCACCTCCAGCTCCCGGGCGGTCAGCGGAGTGCCGTTCGTCCGGGGCTTCTGCCGGTCCAGCCGTTCCACCGTCTCCCGCGACACCGCCAGCAGGACGCTCTGGCCAGGCCGGCGGACCACCGAACGAACCGCGGCGACCAGGTCGTCCCGCAGAATCGTCTTCAGCAGGTACGCGACCGCGCCGGCCTCCAGCAACTCGTGCACCATGTCCGGGTCGTCGTGCATGGTCAGCACGATCACCCGGGTCTCCGGCGCCATCCGGCGGGCCTGGCGGATGATGGCCGACGCGCCCGGCCCGGGCATCTCGACGTCGAGCAGCAGCACGTCCGGCCGCAGCCGGACGACCAGGGCCAGCGCCTCCGGCCCGGACGACGCCTCGCCGACCACCGCGAACTCCGGTTCGGTGGAGAGCATCTCCCGGATGCCGTCGCGGAGCAGGTTGTGGTCGTCGGCCAGGCACACCCTGATCTGGGGCCGGGAGAACCCGCTCACAGGACCACCTCAGTTCGCGACTGCGGGGCTCGCAGAACCGGCTCACTCCTCGCGCTCACAGGACCACCTCAGTTCGCGACTGCGGGGCTCGCAGAACCGGCTCACTCCTCGCGCTCACAGGGCCGCCTCGGAGAACGGGATGTGGACCTCGACCCGGGTGCCCCGGCCGGGGGTGCTGGTCAACTCCAGGACACCGTGCAGGAGCAGCGCCCGCTCGTACATCGAGGGCAGGCCGCCCCGTGCCCGGTCGGGGTCGCTGGTGTCGAAGCCGCACCCGTCGTCCACCACCGTGGCGGCGACGGTGGTGGCACCCACGTCGACGGAGAGCTCCAGTCGGGTGGGCTCGGCGTGCCGCAACGCGTTGCGCGTCGCCTCCCGCATGATCAGGTACAGCTCCTCGAGCACGTCGGGCGGCAGCACCTTGAGGTCGCCGGTGGTGGTGATCGAGAACTGCACCGAGGCGGGGGCGTTGGCTTCCAGGTAGGCACGCAGGGTGCGTTCCAGTCCGTACTCGCCCACCGACCGGCGCAGCTCGGCGGAGAGGTGCCGGACCGTCCGCAGCGCCTCGTCCAGTGACTCGATCGCCGTGTCGATCTTGGCTCGGGCCTGCGCCGGATCCCGGTCGGCGTAGTGCCGGTGCAGGTCCAACTGGTGCAGCGTCAGGCCCATCTCGTGCAGCACCCGGTCGTGCAGCTCGCGGGCGATCCGCGTCCGTTCCTCCTGCCGGGAAGCCTGGAGCTTCTCCATCAGGAAGGCCACATAGGACATCGACGCCAGCGCCACCCGGGCCATGATGGCCTCGTGCAGGGCCCGGCTGATCCGCAGCGCGCCGGCGCTGTCGGTCGGCGGCAGGTCGCGGGTGATGACCGGCAGCATGACCTCGAACAGGGTGGTCGCCGCGCGCAGCGACTGCACCGGGTGGATGCCGCGGCGGGCCCGGTCGGCACCGATGTTGACGTTGAACAGCCGCGCCTCGCCGACCAGTTCCAGGGGAGACGTCTCGGAGACCGTCACCCGGGCGGCGACGTCGTCGAGCACGGCCTGAACCTGGACCGCCAGTTGCGCCAGCACATCGGGACCCTTGATCAGCTCACTGCCCTGCCGGCGCAGCGACTCCTGGAACGCGTCGACGATCTCCCGCGCCGTGGAGGACAGTTCGGCCTCGGCTACGGGCTCCATTGCGTACGGCTTCGCCACGGATCCCCCCGCTGTCTCGCCCGAGGCTACCACGGTAGCGCCCACGTCGCGGAGCGTAGATTGTCCGGTGGCCGACCTCCGATTGTCCACAACGGAGAGCACCCGGCGGCGGACGGAGACACGCCCGCCGCCCGTCGGTGGTTCAGTACAGGAACAGACCCAGCACCGTCAGGTGGACCGCGTACTGGCTGGCCATGAAGATCCGGTACGGCCGCCGCTGCCGCCGCCGGTCGGCGGCCCCCGCCCCGGTGAGCACGCAGCCGACCACCGCGCCCGCACCCACAGCCAGCACGGTCGCCGGCACCAGCAATGCCGGGGCCACCAGCAGGGCACCGGCCAACAGCACGTTGCCGGCCACCACGACCAGCCCGGCCATCAGCCGGCGGGCACCGCGGTCGCCGAGCAGCACCGGCAAGGTACGCCGACCGGCCGCCCGGTCACCGGCCACGTCGGACAGGTCCTTGGTGGTGCCCGCGAACGCCATCCACAGCGACATGGCCACCATCACCACCACCAGGTCGGGGGTGACCGGGGCGCCGGCAGCCGCGCTCCCGGCCAGGTAGGTGACGATGCCACCGGCGGCGACCACCAGGACGAAACCCAGCATGTTGCCCTTCTGCGGGCGAGGGCCGGCCGAGTACGCCCAGCCGAGCGCCAGCATCAGCGCCACCAACGCGACCATCCGCGCGGAGACCGCGCCGGCCAACGCCAACGCCACCAGGGCCAGGCCGACCACGATCCGCCGGGCGGCGCGCACCGGCAGCGCCCCGGTGGCCAGCGGCCGGGTCGAGCCGTTTCGGCGGTCCTCGACCTGATCGGACAGCCCGTTGAACAGGTAGACGCACCAGGTCGCACCGAGCCAGGCGAGCGCACCGAGCAGCAGGGTCGCGGGACGGGCGACGATCCCCTGTGGGGCGGCGACCGCCACCCCCGCGAAGAACCGCAACTGAAAGACGACCTGGACGACGGGGCGGGCCTCACGCCAACTCGCCGACACCTGCCGACCAACCTCCGCCACGGCGGTGCGGACCGGCGCCAGCGGCCGGCCGACACCTTCGACACGGAAAGACCGGTCGGGCCGAATTACCGAGTGATAGGTCATACCAAAATCGTGGCGGCGGAGCGCGTTTCCCGGTTCATCCGTGGCACTGAGTCGGCATACGACCATGGTCGTAGGAGCAGTACCACCAACCGGCACCTTTCCCGCCGGTGCAGAACCCGCCACCTTGGCCACCGCAACGCCGCTGTCTACGGTCGAACCGTCGTTCCCGACGAGGGGTTCGACGGAGTACGGCGGTGCCAGATGTCGAACAACGTAGAATCGTCGAGCGTCGAGCTGCTCGGCGAATTCCGGATCTCCATTCATGGTCGTCCCGTCACCAACTGGCGGGCCGGCAGGTCGCGGGCGCTGGTGCAGTACCTGCTGGTCCACCGGAACCGGCCGGTCAGCCGGGACACCCTGCGCGAGGCGTTGTGGCCACACCTGCCGCCGTCGGCCGGCGCCACCTCGGTCAAGGCCGCGGTGCACGGCGCCCGACGGGCGCTGGGCGAGGCCGCCGACCGGCCGGCACCGCTGCAGATCTGTTCCGTGGACGGCGGCTACCTGCTCCGCACGGACCAGCTCTGGATCGACGTGGCCGCGTTCGACCGGCTGGTCAGGGCCGCCACCGCCGCCGTCGCCAGCGGCGACCACGAGGGCGCCGCCGGGCACTTCCGGCACGCGGTGGCGATCTACCGGGGTCCGCTGCTGCCGAACCAGGACGCCGAGTGGGTGGTGACGGAGCGCGAGTGGCTCCGGACGCAGGCCCTGCACGCCCTGCGCTTCCTCAGCGACCGGGCGCTGGGCGCCGACGACCCGTGGACCGCCATCCACTGGAGCCGCCGGGCCCTGGACGTGGATCCGTACGACCAGGCGACCTTCGCCGTGATGGCCGACTGCCACCGCCGGCTCGGCCTCGGCGCGCAGGCGCGGCGCTGGGACGACCTGGCCGCCAACCGGCTGGCGGAGGTGTGACCGCCGCCGGGCACCGATCGGCGTACGACTGGAAGGAGCAGCATGACCATCACGACCTCGCTGGAGCACCCGGCGCGCACCACGCCCCGGGTGGTCCGGCCGGCAGGAGCCCGCCCCGTCGAACGACCGGGCACCGGGCTCGCCCCGCCCGCCCCGCCGCCGTCGCTGCGTAGCCGTTGTCGCGGGCGGTTGTTGCGGATCCAGCAGTTCCTGCTGGGCACCGTCGACGAATGTCCGCCCATCCTGCTGCACCTCACACAGCGAAACTGACCCCACCCACCACCCGTATCCGAATCGGGGGTCGAGGGCGTCCCGCACGTCGCGCAGCCGCGTGCGGGACGCCCTTTTTCCGTGCCGTGCGAATACGCATTTGGTCGTAGTACTCCTGCCACCTTCGAGGAAATCCCACACGGATCGGGATCCGCCACCTTGGCCAACGATCCACCCGTCCCTAACGTCGTGGGCACCGATATTCCTGGACGTCCTTTCCGGACGTCGAATGCGAAAGGGAGAGGCCGGATGGCCGCGGATCAGCAGACGGTGTCGGTGATCGTGCCGAACTACAACTACGAGAAGACGCTGGGCGCCTGCCTGGACGCCGTGTTCGCGCAGACCCACCGCCCGTACGAGGTCATCGTCGTCGACGACGGCTCCACCGACCGGTCCCGGGAGATCGCGGCACGCTACCCGTGTCGCGTGGTCTCAGGCGGCGGCAACCAGGGCGTGTCGGCCGCCCGCAACCTCGGTGCCCGCGAGGCGCGCGGCGAGATCCTCTTCTTCGTCGACTCCGACGTGGCGCTGCGGCCTGACGCGATCGCCAACGCGCTGGCGGTCATGGCCGCCGACCCGGAGTGCGGCTGTGTGCACGGCACGTACGACACCCGGCCGCTCTACGACGACGGGCCCATCGAGCACTACAAGGTCCTGCACGCGCACTGGTGGCGGCGGCGCAGCGTGGGCCGGGTGAACACGGCGATCTTCGCGCTGGCCGCGGTGCGGCGCTCGGCCTTCCTGGCGGCCGGGCCGTTTCACGAGGGGCTACGGGACGCCGAGGACGTCGAGTACAGCGACCGGCTCGCCCGGGTGACCGGGATCCGGTTGACCGACACCGTGGTCGGCCGACACGACGACTGCGCCGGATTCCGGGCGATGCTGCGCGAACAGTACCGGCGCTCGCTGCCGCTGGCGGCGTTCGCCGGGGCACACCGGATGCGCTCCGGCAGCGTCGCGGTCAACCCCGCCCTCGGCGTGCTGACCGCCCCGCTGGTGCTCGCCACGCTGCCGTTGGCGCTGGCCCACCCGGCCCTGCTCGCCGTGCCGCTGGCCTGCTTCGGGCTGTTTCTGATGGCCGACCCGGGCCTGCTGCCGTTCGTCCGCCGGGAACGAGGGCTGGGCTTCCTGGCCTGGTTCGTCGGCGTACACCTGGTGGCCCAGCTGGCCATCGTGGCCGGCGTGGCGGCCGGCTTCGCCGCCCGGCTGCGCGGCGCCGGCACGCCACGGCCGCTGACCCTGGCGGAGGGCCGGTGATGAGCGGCCGGCGGAGCTGGCGGCGGGTGCTGCGGGTCGTGCTGACGGTCGCCTTCGTGGCGGCGGTGGTCGGCGGGGTCGCGCTGGCCCTGCGCGGACAGCAGTGGTCGACGCTGGGTCGGTTGCTGCGGCCGGAGACCATCCCCTGGTTGCTCGGCGCGTTGCTGGTCACCTCGGTGGGGCTGCTCTGCGGAACCCGGGCCTGGCTGCTGACCCTGGCGGCGGTCGGCTCCCCGGTGCCAACCGGTGCCGGGATCCAGATGTTCTTCGTCGGCTTCCTCGGCAAGTTCGTCCCCGGCCGGTTGTGGGGCCTGCTGGCCCAGATCCGGCTCGGCGAGAAGGCCGGGGTCAGCCGGGCCCGGATGGCCGGCACGTACCTGGTGAACCTGGTCGTGGTGCTGCTGACCGGAGGTGCGGTCGGCCTGCTGGTGGCCCCGGCCGTGCTCGACTCCGGGCTGGCCTGGCTGGTCCTCCCGGTCGCGCTGCTGGTGGTGCTGGCCGGCTGGCCCGGCGTGATCGACACGTTGGTCGGCCTGGCTGCCCGGGTGACCCGCCGGCCCCGCCCGGCGGCGCTGGACCGGCCCGCGGACGTACGCCGCTCGATCGCGTGGCAGAGCCTGTCCTGGGTGCTCTCGGGCGCGCACCTGTGGATTGTCGCGGTCCTCCTCGGCGCGGACGCCCGCGCCGCCCTGCCGGTGGCCGTCGGCGCGTTCGCCCTGGCCACCACGGCCGGCACGCTCGCCCTGTTCGCGCCGGACGGGGCCGGCGTACGGGAGGTGACGCTGGTCGCCGCCCTGGCCACGGTGCTGCCGCTGCCGGCGGCGGTCACCGCGGCGATCGCCAGCCGGGTGCTCACCACCCTCGCCGAGGTGCTCACCGCCGCCGTGGCGTTGGCCGCCGTCAGCATCCGGGACCGGAGGCGAGCCGCCGTCCCGGACCGGACGCGAGCCGCAACCACGGCGCACCGACCGGCGCACCCGCCGACCCGGCGACCGGCCGAGCCCGAGGCTCGGCTGACCCCGACACCGGGCTGACCCGTCAGCCCACCCGACTCACGAATCCCGCTGTCCGAAAGGAAGACCCGATGTCCGAGCTACTGACCATCGACGACGCGGAGCAGCTCTCGGTCGACCAGGTGCAGGACCTGTACCGCCGGTACGTCAACAAGAGCCAGGTCAGCCTGATGACCTCGTTCGGCTTCGGCCGGGAACTGGTCGACCACGCCCAGGGCGCCTACATCCACACCCGCGACGGGCGGGCGATCCTGGACTTCACCGGTGGCGTCGGGGTGCTCAACCACGGCCACAACCACCCCCGCATCCTGGCCGCCCGCCAACGCTTCCAGCAGAAGCAGCGGATGGAGGTCCACAAGACCTACTTCTCGCCGTACCTGGCGGCGCTGTCCCACAACCTGGCCGCGGTGATGCCCGGCGACCTGGACATGTCCTTCCTGCCCAACTCGGGCGCGGAGGCGGTCGAGGGCGCGGTCAAGCTGGCCTACAAGTACCACGGCGGCAAGCGCAACACGATCCTGCGCAGCGACATCAGCTTCCACGGCAAGCTGCTCGGATCCGGCAGCCTGACCGGGAGCTCGCAGAACCACTTCAAATTTCCCGGGATCCCGGGCGTGGTCAGCTTCCCCTACGACGACCTGGACGCGGTGCGCGCGGCGGTCGACGCCACCCGGGACCGTCGGGGCAGGTGCGACGTCTACGCGATCCTGATCGAGCCGTTCAGCGCCTCGACGATGCGCTGGTGCTCGGAGGAGTTCCTGCGCGGGCTGCGGGAGCTGTGCACCCGGGAGGACATCGTCCTGATCTTCGACGAGATCTACACCGGGTGGGGCAAGACCGGCACGATGTTCTACTTCATGCGCTACCCGGGGCTGATCCCGGACGTGGTGACCACGTCCAAGTCCTTCGGCGGCGGCAAGTCCTCGATCTCCGCGTACGTGGCCCGCCGGCCGATCTTCCACAAGGCGTACGAGAGCCTCAACGACGCCCTGTTGCAGAGCACCAGCACCACGTACTACGGCTTCGGCGAGGAGACCGCCACCGCGATCGAGGCGATCAACGTGGCCGTCGAGGAGGACTTCCCGGCCCGGGCCCGCGACATCGAGCGGATCCTGGCGCCCGGGCTGGCCCGGATCGCCAAGGAACACCCGGACGCGGTCAGCGAGGTCCGTGGCGCGGGCGCCCTGTGGGGGGTGTTCCTCGACGCGCCGCGCGCCCTCGACGCGGTCGCCAAGCTCGCGCCGGGCGGCCTGGCCCGCGACCCCCAGTTCGGTACGAAGCTGGTCACCTGCGCGGTGATCAGCGCCCTCTACCGAGACCACGACATTTACACGTATTACACGCTCAACGGGAAGAACCCGCTGGTGGTGGGGCCCCCGCTGGTCGTCGACCCGGTCGACGTGGAGCGCTTCGTCGACCGTCTCGACCAGACGCTCGCCCAGGGCCTGCCCCGGCTGGTCGCCCGTTTCGTCAAGGAGAAGGTGTCGTCGCTGTGGTGAACATGAACGGCAAGACGGTGGTGGTGACCGGCGGCAGCGGAATGCTGGGCGGCCACCTGGTACGGGCGCTGGCCGACGACGGTTGGCAGGTACGCAGCCTGGACGTCCGGGAACCGGTCGAGCCGGTGCCGGGGGTCAGCTACACGGTCGCCGACGTGCGCGACGTCGAGCGGGTCGGTGCCGCCCTGCACGGCGCGGAGGCGGTGGTGCACACCGCCGCCGCCCTGCCCAGCTATCCCGAGGACGAGATCCGGTCGATCATCGTGGGCGGCACCGAGACGGTGCTGGCCGCCGCGCAACGCGGCGGTGCCGAACGGGTCGTGCACGTCTCCTCGACCGCGGTGTACGGGCTGCCGAAGATCGTCCCGACCACCGAGCGGTACCCACGCGAGCCGGTCGACCCGTACAGCCGGGCCAAGGCCGGCGCCGAGGAGGTGGCCGAACGGTTCCGGGCCCGCGGGATGTGCCTGCCGATGCTGCGACCCAAGACCTTCCTCGGGCCGGGGCGGATGGGGCTGTTCTCGATGCTGTTCGAGTGGGCCGAGGAGGGCCGCAACTTCCCGGTGCTGGGCCGTGGCGACGTGCGGATCCAGATGCTGGCCATCGACGACCTGGTCGACGCGGTGCGCACCGTCCTGGCCGCGCCGGCCCCGGTCGCCAACGACACGTTCAACATCGCCGCCGACCGGTTCGCCACCATCCGGGAGGATTTCCAGGCCGTACTGGACGCCGCCGGCCACGGCAAACGGGTCGTCTCCATCCCGGCCCGCCCCGCCGTCGCCGCGCTGGAGCTGCTGCAACGACTCAAGCTCTCGCCGGTGTACGGGCGGCTGATCCACAAGCTGCTGGCCGACTCGTACGTCAGCGTGGACAAGGCCCGCGACGTGCTCGGCTGGACCCCACGACTGTCCAACCGTGACGCGATCCTGCGCACCTACGACTGGTGGCGGGCGAACCGCCACGTCGCCCCGACCTCGGCCGGCCGGACCAGCCGGGATCCCTGGAAGCAGGGCGCCCTCGGCCTGGCCAAAGCCGTCTTCTGAACCGGTACCGGAGGTTATCGTGACTGTCCTCGTCGACCCGCCCATGTTCGGTGGGTCCGCGCCGACCGGCTCCACCGCCCTGGCGGCGGACGCCCGCACCGTCGGTCAGCCCGCCGCGACCGACCCGACCCACTCATCCTCCCCCGTCGTCCGGCGGGCCAGCGGCCCGACCCTGGTACGCGACCTGCTCACCCTGATCAGACCGCACCAGTGGGCCAAGAACCTGCTCGTGGTGCCGCTGGTGCTGATCGACACGCCACGGCTCGGGCTCGGTGTGCTCGGCCGGGTGGCCTGGGCGGTGCTGCTGTTCACCATGGTCTCAGCCCTGGTGTACGTGTGGAACGACGTCTACGACCGGCACCGCGACCGGGCCCACCCCACCAAACGGCACCGCCCGGTCGCCTCCGGCCGGGTCAGTGTCGGCGTCGCGTACGCCTTCGGTGGCCTGGTCGCCACCGCGCTGGTCACGGCGGTGCTGTCCGGACCGGCGTTCCCGTGGTGGCCGCTGGCGGTCTACCTGGCGTTGAACGTCGCCTACAGTCGAGGGCTGAAGCACCTGCCGCTGCTGGACGTGCTGGTGGTCGCCGGCGGGTTCCTGCTGCGGGTGGTGCAGGGCTACCTGGCCGCCGGGGCGGCCGTGTCGAGCTGGCTGCTGGTCTCCGTGTTCGCCCTGTGCCTGCTGCTCATCCTCGGCAAGCGGCGCCACGAGATGGCGGTCGGTGGCAGCGCCCACCGGCCCTCCCTGGCCGGCTACTCGGTGCAGTACCTCGATCTGCTGATCGTGCTCTGCGCCGCGGTCACCATCAGCGGGTTCCTCGGCTACGTGCAGGAGACCATCCCCGCCCCACACCAGGCCCTGGCGCTGGTCGGCTCGACTCCGTTCGCGCTGTTCGCCATCGCCCGCTACCTGCAGGTGGTCGTCGTCGACGGAGACGGCGGCGAACCCACCCGGGTGTTGCTGCGGGACCGGGCGATGCTCGTCAACGCCCTGCTGTGGGGGGCGCTGCTCGGCGGCGTCCTGCTGGTCACCCAGCACCCGGCCGCGCTCGATTTCCTTCCCTGACCCCCGCCCCTGCTGCGACGCGACTAGGAGAAGACCGATGACGACCCCGACCACGAACCCGCTGGTCTCGGTGATCATTCCGAACTACAACTACGGCAACTCCATCGGCCAGTGCATCGACGCCGCCCTCGGGCAGACGTACCAGCCGCTCGAGGTGATCGTCGTGGACGACCACAGCACCGACGACTCCCTGGCGAAGGCCCGCCAGCGGGACGTCACGGTGCTGCAGACCCCGCGCAACAGCGGAGTGGCCGTCGCCCGCAACACGGGTGCCGCCGCCGCCCGCGGCGAGATCCTGTTCTTCGTCGACTCGGACGTGGCGCTGCGGCCGGACGCGGTCGAGAAGGCGGTCGCCGAACTGGCCGCCCACCCCGAGTACGGGGCGGTCTGCGGCATCTACGAGGAGGAACCGCTGATCCGGGACAGCATCGTCGAGGAGTGCCGGGTGCTCCAGGCGTACTGCTGGCGGATGGCGTCCCTGGGCGAGGTGAGCTTCCTGTTCTCGTCGCTGACCGCCGTTCCGCGCCGGGTCTTCGACGAGGTCGGCCCGTTCAATCCACGATTGCGGCAGACCGAGGAGGTCGACTACGGCGAACGGATGTCCGCCCGCTACCAGATCATGGTCACCGACCGGGTACGCGGCTGGCACGACGACGACGACAAGCTGTTCCCGCTGCTGCGCAAGCTGTTTCGGCGGGCCCGGCTGCGGGTGCCGCTGTTCGCCCGCCGGCGCCGGTTCGCCAAGGGCTTCGAGAGCCCGGCCCGGTCCTTCGGCACGGTCGCCGCGCTCGGCGTGCTGGCCACCCTGCCGCTGGTCGCGCTGCACCCGGCGTGGCTGCTGCTGACCGCCGCGCTGTTCGGGGTGTCGCTGTCGGCGGACGCCGAGATGTACCGGCACGTGCGGCGCAGCCGAGGGGCCCGCTTCCTGACCGTCTTCACCGGCGTGGCGTTCCTGACCAACGTGGCGATCGCCGCGGGCATCGCGGTCGGCGCCGTGCAGTGGCTCTGCTCGGGCAGCTTCCGCCGGCTCTACGACGCCGACTGGTCGGCCCGCCGCAACCCGGCTGCGGACCTGGTCGGAACCGCGGCATGAGCGTCCTGCTCGACCCCGCCCCCGGCGCGGCGCGCACCGCGCCGGGGGCACCCGGGGTCACCGCCGACCGCCCGGCCACCGGCCGGGCCCCGCAACCGACGACGCCCACGACGGCCGGACGCCGGTGGGACCGGAAGCGCTGGCCGCGCCGGACCCGGCTGCTGGTCACCCTGGTCGCCGCCTGGGCCGTGTTCCTCGGCGTGTTCCTGCTGCTGACCGGCGAGCACTGGTGGTGGCGGTTGGTCGAGTTGCCGCCGCCACTGTTCTTCGCCGCCGTCCCGATGCTGCTGCTGGCGCTCGCCCCGCTGGCCCGCCCCGTGCGCTGGCGGCTGGCCGCCGCCGCGCTGTGCTGCCTGGCCATCGGCCTGGACCTGGCCGGGTTGAACCCGCACGCGCTGCCCGGCGTCGGCGGCGTCACCCCAGCCCCGCCGGGAGCGCTGCGGGTGTTCTCCTGGAACACCGAGTACTGGCACGACGGGCACGACCCGCAACGGTTCTACGACCACCTCGCCGCCCAGCGGGCCGACGTCTACCTGTTGCAGGAGCACGTCGGCTGGGACCTGGCCGGGCACCGGCCGATCCGGGTGGACCACGTGGCCGAGCTGCGGGCGCGCTTCCCGGAACACCACGTGGTGGCCACCGGCGAACTGCTCACCATGTCCCGCTACCCGATCGCGGCGTGGCGGGGACTGGACGGCTGGCCGCACCTGGCCGACCCCGCGCGGCACGGCACCCCGGCCGGCTCCGACTTCTCCGACTACTACCGCTACAAGGTGCTCCGCACCGACCTGACGGTCGGCGACCGTGTGCTGTCGGTCTACAACGTGCACGTGCCGGTGCAGCTGGACATCTCGATGGACCCGACGTCGGCGGAGTTCACCGAGTTCATGCGCGCCCAGCAGGACCGTCGACAGGCTCACTACCGGGCGCTGCGGGCCGATCTCGCGGCCAACCCGTACGGGCGGCTCCTCGCCGGCGACTTCAACGCCACCTCGGCGATGGGCGAACTGCGTGACCTGGCGGCTCGGCTCACCGACGCGGCCGTCGCCAGCGACCGGCTCCACCCGGTCTCGTGGCCCGACAGGTCGCCGAAGTGGCGGCTGGACTGGGCCTTCACCGACGGCCCGGTACGCAGCCACGAATACCGGATGGTTCCGGCGTACGGCATGTCGGACCACTCCGGACAGCAGGTCGTCGTCTCCCTCGTCGAGCCCCGCTGAGCACCCGTCCCGGGTTGCCCTGCTCCGCCGGAGCAGGGCAACCCGTTCGCCGCCACACCCGACAGCGCGACGGCCGGCTCGACGTTCGGGGCACGAGAAACGGGCAGGGGATCGTGGATCCCCTGCCCGGCCGGGTTTCGCCCTCGCTCAGCAGGCCTCGTCGAGACGCTTGCGCAGCTCGGTCGGCAGCTCCAGGTCGGCTGCCGCGAGGCACTCGTCGAGCTGGGCCACCGAGCTGACCCCGACGATCGGCACGATGGCCGGATCGCCACCGGTCAACCAGCTCAGCACCACCTGGTTCGGGGTGGCGCCCAGCTCGGCCGCCACCTCCCCCAGCACCCGCAGCCGCCGTTCGGTGCCCCGGTGCTGGTAGTGCTCCGGCAGCGGCTTGTCCGCCCGGGTGTACGTGCCCCACAGCAGGGTGCTGTACGCGAACATGGTCAGGTCGCGGCTGCGTACCAGATCCAGCAGTTCGTCGCTGGCGTGCACGTGCCCGCCCTCGGGCAGGGCGGTCGCCGGACGCGGCAGCAGGTACGAGTAGCGCTGCTGGACGACCGTGTACGGCGTGAGGCCCCCCGCCTCGGCCAGCGCCCGGGTCTCGGCCAGCCGCCAGGCGGTGTGGTTGCTGGCCCCCAGGGTGCGCACCTTGCCCTCGGTGACCGCCTCGTGGAACGTGGCCAGGGTTTCGGCGTCCGGGGTGTTCCGGTCCTCCCGGTGCGCGTAGTAGATGTCCAGGTGGTCCACGCCGAGCCGGCGCAGTGATCCGGTGAGCTGTTCGCGGATCACCGCCGGGGCGAGACCTTCGGCCGCGCCGTTGACGCCGAGCCCGGAACCGACCTTCGAGGCCAGCACCAGCCCGTCCCGGCCTCCCCGGGCGGCCAGCCACCGGCCGAGCACCGTCTCGCTCTCGCCGCCGCGCCCGCCGGGCACCCAGAAGGAGTAGCAGTTCGCGGTGTCGATGGTGGTGCCGCCGGCCTCGACGAACCGGTCCAGGATCGCGAACGACGTCTGCTCGTCGACGGTGGTGCCGAACGGCATCGCGCCGAGACAGAGCTGGCTGACCTGAATTCCCGAGCCGCCGGACAGCTCACGTTGCCTCATCAGTCCTCCCAGGTTGCGACGGGTCCATCGGCCACAGGATAGGGACGCCGACCGGCCAAAAGCGCGCCCCGCGTCGATATCTACGACCTTCCGGGCAGACGTCGTGGGACCCAGGGCGCATCCTCGCGGGCGCGTCGGTGTCGCCACCTTGTCCACACTGGTCTGTGCTCCGTACGGTCGCCGCCGGGAGGGCAGCCGATCGGCGATGCGGCGCCCGGTCACGGAAGGAAAGCCGCCATGCGTGTCGGACTGGTACCCGGGGTGTGGTCGTACGGGCTGGGCTCGGTCTCCACCGTGCTCGCCGTGTACGAGGCGGTCCGCCGCGCGGGCCACACGCCGGTGCTCTTCGCCAGCCCGCACGTCCGGCCGGTCCTGGACCGGCTCGGCGTGCCGGCGGTGCCGATCCCGGGGCCGGCGCAGGCGTCCTACCCGGACGAGCCCGGCACGGTGCTGCGCCTGGACGACCTGCTGTCCCGCTCCGCGTACGCCGACCGTGACCTGGTGGAGACGGTGTTGGCCGCGCAGTTGCGGGCCTTCCGCGCGCACCGCGTCCAGGTGCTGTTCCACGACTACGACCTGACCACCGTGGTGGCCGGGGCGCTGGCCGGGATCCCGGTGGTGTCCCCGGTGACCTGGCCGGACCACCGCCGGTTCGGCCGGGGTGGCGTCGGCTGGGCGCCGCTGGACACCCGGGCGCTGGAGGCGTTCCGGCCCGCGCTGCGCCGCAGCCGGGCCCCGGAGCCGGGTTCGCTGTCCGAGGTCCTCTTCGACTGGAGCACCCGGCTGGTCTATCCGCTGACGCCGCAGATGGATCCGCTGGTCGCCCGGTACAGCACCGGCGAGTACGTCGGTCAGCTGACCGCCGCCGCGCTGGAGCGCCACGTCGCCGCCGGGCCGGCGGACTGGCCCCGGCCCGGACGGACCGGGGTGCTGGCCTACACGAGTGGGCCACCGATGGACGCCGACTGGTACTACCGGCACTGCCTGCGGGCGTTCGAGGGTTCGACGGTGGACGTGCTGATCGCGGCGGGCCGGCCGGACAGCGTCCCGCCCCGGGTGTCGCCCGCCGGAAACGTGCAGCTCTGGCCGCTGCTGCCGCTGCGTGACCTGCTCGACCGGGCGAGCGTCCTGGTGTGCCACGGCGGCCGGGGCACGCTGGCCGGCGCGGTGCACGCCGGCGTACCGCTGCTGGTCTTTGCGGGCGACGACCCGGAGCGGGGGTACTTCGCCGACATGCTGGCCCGACAGGGCCTGGCCGCCAGTTGCGAGGCCGACGACTGGCGGCCGGAGCGGTTGCGTGAGCTGGTCGCGCAGGCCGCCGGCATCCGGTCGGCCCGCGCCGCCGTGCCACCTCGCGAGCCGGCCGGCCCGGCCCGCGTCGTCTCGATCATGCAGGAACTGACCGCCGATCCGATCCGGCTGCTCTCCCGGGCCAGCTGAGACCGACCATCCAGAGGAGATCCGATGATAAGCCACTCTCTCACCGGCCACGCGCCCGAGGACCACTACGGTGACGAGCTGACCCTGCGGTTGTCCGAGATCGCCGACACCCGCGCGCTGCACGACGACGAGGCGTTGCACACCTTCATGCGCGACCTGGTCGACCGCATCGGCATGACCGTGATCGCCGGGCCGTTGGTGGCCACCGAGGAGGGCCCGCCGCACCAGGCCGGAAAGTCGGCGGTGGTGATCCTCGCCGAGTCACACGCGGCGATCCACACCTACCCCTGGCTTCGCGAGATCTTTGTCAACATCTTCTCCTGCAAACCGTTCCGCGAGGCGGACGTGCTCGACGAGCTGGCCGGTCTGGTGGGCGGGTTCACGGTCACCGAGCGGTCCCTGACCCGGCGCGGCGAGGACTGGCCACGGGCTCTCGGTCCGGCCAGCCGGCTGTGGCGCAGCCAACGCTCGCGCGCGGCGGCCTGACGGTGGCGTCCGACGCGACGAGATGGCGGTGGTGCCGCTGCGCCAGGTGGTGTTGCAGCTGTCAGCGGGCGGACCAACCGCCGTCGGAGGCGATGGTCTGGCCGGTGATCCAGGCGGCTTCGTCGCGGCGGAAGCAACGGAGCCGGTCGAGGAATCGCCAGCTCCGTTGCGCCAGAAACCCGAACCCGGCATCCCGCGGCGGTGCCCGTCAGTCCTGCGCGCGCCAGCGGTAGAACACGTTCGCCAGGGAGTCCTGCGGGCCGCGCCATGCCTGCGGGTTGTACGGTCCGATGTAGGGGCTGAGCTCCTGCATGATTTTGGCGAAGGCGGGTTTGCCGCGCTCCTGCTGGGCGGCCTCGGCGACGGACTCGTCCTGCTCCAGCAGGTGGACGTACACGTCGTCGATGGAGTACAGCCAGCGTTCGGCGACGCCCAGCTCGGCCGGCAGCGACCCGGCGTCGGACTCGGCGAAGATGCGCGCGACGTCGGGCTCGGCCCCCGGCTTGATCCGGCCCACGATGACCAGCAGCGTCGTGTTCTCGGGCTTCGGCCCGTCCGGCGCCCAGTGGTAGAACTCCTTCGCCACCGAGTCCGACGCGCTCTTCCAGTACCTCGGGTACGGCGTCACGTACGGCCCGATCGCCTCGGCGATCTTTTGGAAGGCGGGCAGTCCACGGTTCTGGCCCGACACCTTGGGGTCCTGCTTGCGCTCGATGATGTGCAGGTAGAGGTCGTGGTGCGACAGCAGCATCCGCCCGATGACCCCGAGGTCCTGCGGTCGGGTGGTGTTGTCGTAGTGCCCGAAGACGTCGCCGACGATCTTCTCGCTGCCGGGAACCATGTGGCAGACGATCACGTTGCGGAAGACCATGTTTGCTCCTTGGTGGATTGGTGGACGGATTGCGTCGCCGGGACGGCGCTCACGCGCCGAACCGGACGGGCAGCTCCCGCAGGCCGCGCAACGGCGAGGCAGTAGTGGACGCCGTGGCCGAGGCCGAGGTGCGGGCCGCGCTCGCGGGTGACGTCGAGACAGACCAGCGTGCTCTCGCGCAGCCGCGCGAGGGTGGGTACGGGTCGGTGGCGAACTCGCCGGTGTAGAACTCGGACGTCGAACCGACCGGCTCGGTCATGGCTCCTCCGACTCGGTGCGTACGCTGTGCACGATCTGGTAGGTGTGCCGCTCGGCGGACTCGCGGAGGTCGCGGATCACGCGCAGCAGGTGGTCACGGTGTTCGCTGCGGCCGAAGGCGTCGAGGCGTTCCCGGTCCGCCCAGTCGCTCATGATCAGGTAGTTGCGCGGGTCGTCGACGTCGCGGACCAGTTCCTGGCGCAGGCAGCCGTCGAGCGTACGGATCTTCTCCGCCACGGCCAGCCACTCGGCCTCGAACCGTTGCTCACAGCCTTCCCGGGTACGCATCGCCAGCACGGTGCGCACCGGCGTCACGGCGTACTCCCGCCCGCCACGTCGCTGGCACCGTCGGCCTGGCCAGCCGCCGCCCGCCACCGGGACTCCGCGACGGATGCGCAGTCCGGGCGGGCGGGCTTCCGGATCATTGTCTTGATCATGGAGTCCCCTTTCGACGGCCTGCGCGGGACGGGACCCGGGCGGAAACGGCCACCACCGGCCCCAGCAGCGAGTCTGCGGAGCCGGCGTCACCGGGGCGTCACCGCGCCGGGAGCCACGGTGAGCGCTGGGATGACAGTGGCCGCCCCGGCACCCCCAAACCCGATTAACCGGACTTTCCGCCCGAGATCGTGGCAAACGCTCACGTATAGCACGTGAAGCCTTCTTAGTGCCGTAAACCTGGAAAACGTTCTGATCCGGCACGAACTGGAATAACGTTCCTCATGGCTCGCCCTCCTGGGCCGACGAGAGAAGGAGTGAGGAACATGTCGAAGAGCTTTCTGAGCAAGCTCGCTGGCGGCGTGGCGCTGGGTAGCGCCGCCCTGCTGCTCGGGGCACCCGCCGCCGCGCTCGCCGCGACCGACGGGCCGGACAAGGAGCCCAACAACCAGCAGCGGGAGTGGAAGAGGGACTCGAACGACACGACCGACAGGAACAAGGACCAGAACAACAACACCGACAAGGGCGACAAGAACGACAAGAACAACAACGCCGACAAGAACGACAAGAACGACAAGCCCAAGACCTTCAAGCTGAAGGACAAGGACGGCAACGGGGTCATCTGCGCCACCAATGACCAGAACGCCGAATCGGGCGTCGCCCAGACCATCAGCAACAACACCCTGACGGGCGGCGTCAACACCTTCGTCCAGATCGGGGCATCCGCGGCGGTGAACGCCAACGCCCAGGCCCTCGTCGTCTGCATCCGCGACCTCGACGTCGACGTGGACGTGGAGGTGGACCTGCTCAGCGACATCCTCGAGACGGTCGAAGCCTCCCGGGCCAGCGGGGCCGGGACGCCGTTGGGCCAGCCCGTCGCCAACATCCCCGCCCTCGGCGGCGCGTACGCGGGCCCGAACGGCGCCTGGGTGCTTCCGGCGAACGGCGGCGTCGCGGCCGGTGAAGGTCCCTTCGCCGACTCCAACACCGGTTCCCTGGTGGCGGCGGGCGCGGGCCTGATGGGCGTGGCGGCCCTCGGCGGCTTCGGTCTGCTGCGTCGGCGGTCCGCCGATGGCACTGTCGCCTAAGGCGGCCAGGAGCGCCAGCGGCCGCCATGGACTCCCATGGCGTGCCGCTGGCCTCGTCCTGGTCGTCCTGCTCATGCTGACCGGGGCGGGCCTGATCGGACTCGCGGCCAGGACCCCCGAACCGGTCCAGGCACCACAGCCCGACCCCGCCGCCGCACCACCGTTCCTGCGGTCACCGACGCCGGAGCGAGCCGATGCCTCGCCGGACGCCGACCCGCCCACGGACAGTGCCGTCCAGGAACCGGCCACCTGGGAACGCGCCGACGGCCGGCCCGCCGCGAACCGCCCGTCGCCCACCCCGAAAGCGATCGGGATGCCCCGGTCGCAGCCCACCCGGGTCCGGATCCCGCGGATCGGCGTGGACGCGTCGACCACCCCGCTCGGACTGGACAAGAACCAGCAGATCGCGGTCCCGCCGGCCAAGCTGGCCGGGTGGTACAAGCTGGGACCGAGCCCGGGCGAGCCCGGCACCGCAGTGCTGGTGGGCCACCTCGACGCCCGCAGCACCGGACCGGCGGTCTTCTTCCGCCTCGGCGCCCTGAAACCGGGCGACACCATCGACGTGCTCCGCCAGGACGGCACCACGGCCCGCTTCATCGTCGACGGCGTGGCCCGCTACCCGAAGAAGAGCGTCCCCGCCGACCTGGTCTACCAGCACAACGGCACGCCGCAGCTGAGGTTGATCACCTGCGGTGGCGACTACGACAAGAAGGCGAAGTCGTACAAGGACAACACGGTGGTGTTCGCCACCCTGGCCACCCAACGCGCCAGGTGAGGCCGCGAGCCGCGCGAACCCGGGCGGTGCGGGACCGCCGCCCGGGTTCCTGCCGCCCGGGCTCCTGCCGCCGCGGCGACGACCCGCCGGCGCTCACCCGACGCGCCGCCCCTCCTGGCCCACCAGCCGGCCGATCACCGGAAGCTCGGAGACGCCCTCGGCACCGGCGATGGCCAGACCCTGCACGGCGGCGTTGCCCGACCCGGACAGCAACACGTACCGGGGACGCCACATCGGCTGGTACTTGTCGTTGAACCGCCACAGCGACTCCATCTGGGTCGTGCCACCGAAACGCTGCACCAACCGTCGCTGCACCTCGGTGAGCGGGCCCTGCCCCCGCTCCCCCGCCAGCACCGAGC
>NZ_SMJY01000058.1:0-29223 GCF_004348355.1 Micromonospora sp. KC721
AGACAGCCCCGGGACACCGGCGGGCCGCCCGCGTCACAACGAGCCGGTCGGCTGTCGACCACGGGTGGCCGGTCGGCGACAATGAGACGATCCTCCGCTCCGCGCGGTCGTCACCTGGCCCGTTCCGGCCGCCTCATACTCATCGTGCAAGGACCTGACTGATGGACGTGACCGACGTCGCTTCCGCCCGGCAACGCCCGGTCGGCCTCGTCGAGCTGGCCCGCACACCGCTGCGCCGGTGGCGGGCCGTGCTCGCCTCCGCGGCGCTGGTGCTGCTGGGCGTGCTCGGCTACCTGTTCGTGTTGCCCGCGACGTACACGGCGACCACGGCCGTGGTGGTCCGGCCGGTGGTCACCGACCCGTTCTCGGTGCAGTCCGTCGCCGCCGACCGGGCGGTCAACATGACGGCCGAGAGCGGCATCGCCACCAGCAACGACGTCATCGACCGGGTCGCCGCCATCACCAACCGGGAATCCGAGGACGTGGCCGACGCCCTGGAGGTCGAGACGCCGGTCGGCGGTCAGGTGATGCGCTTCAGCTACGCCGGTCGCAGCGAGCGGGAGGCGGTCGAGGGCGCGAACGGCGCCGCCCAGGCATACCTGGAGCTGCGCAAGGTCATGTACGAGAACCAACGCGCGGCGGTGCTCAAGTCGTACGACGACACCATCGCCGTGGTCACCGCCCAGCGCGCCACCACCCAGCGGTCGCTGCCGAGCAGCCAGGTGTCGAGCAACCCCTCGCCGCGCACCAGCGCCCTGCTGGACCAGCTGCGAGCCCTCAACGACCAGCTCGCCACCCTCGCCGAGCAGCGGTCCAAGGTGGCCTCCGCCGACCTGAGCCCCGGTTCGGTGACCAGCGCCGCCCGCACCCCGGTCCCGTCCAGCCGGGACGCCGCGCCGCTGATCCTGCTGGCGGGCCTGCTCGGCGGCCTGCTGCTGGGCGGGCTGGTGGCCTTTCTGCTGGAGTCGTGGGACCGTCGGGTGCGAACCCCCGCCGACGCCGCCGCGGTGATCGGCGCTCCGCTGCTCGGCACGGTCCGGCGCAAATCCAACGGCCAGCCCGACGAGGCCGACCTGCGGTACCTCGCGCTCGCCCTGGCCCGCTGGCTGGACGGGCCGCAGCGTACCCCGCTGGTGGTGCTCTCGTCCGCGGCCGACGAGGGGCGGGAGCAGATCACCGCCGGCCTCGCCGCCGTGCTCGCCGCCGCCGGCCACGAGGTGCGCCTCGGCCTCACCCCGGAAGCCGTGGACCGGATCCGTCCGCTGATGCTCGACGCCCAACGCCGCAACCCGCCGGTGGAGCCGCCCCGCACCCCGGTGCCCCGACCCCGGCCGGCACCCGCGACCACGTCGGTGCCCGCGGCTGCGGGCGCGGGCGGCGGCCCGGAGGACACCATGGTGATCCCGGCGGTCCGCAAGCCCCGCCCGTTCCCCAACACCCCGGAGACGAACGGCGTGTACCGCTCCACCACGAGCGAGGAGACCCAGCAGATCCCCCGGTCCGCCCCGGCTCCCGGCGGCGCGACCGAGGGGGTGGAGCTGCGCATCGGTCCCGGCAAGGTGCACGTGGTGAGCCTGGACAGCCCGTCCTCGCCGGGTCTCACCCTGCTCGACGCGCCGCCGGCGCTGCACGACGAGCGCGGCGTGCGGGCCGCCCGGGAGGGCCGGGCGGTGCTGGTCACCGCCCGCGACATCACCCGTACCCAGCAGTTGACCGAGCTGGTGGATCGACTGCGGGCGGTGGGAGTGGAGCCGTTCGGGTTCGTGGTGACGGGAGCGGGACGTGACTGACCGGCCAGCGGCCGGTGCGGCGTCGGCGTTCCCGCCGGTGACCGTGGTGGTGGCCACCCGGGACCGACCCGGGCTGCTGGAGCGCGCCGTCCGGGCGGTGCTCGACCAGGACCATCCCGGCCCGGTGGAGTGCGTGGTGGTCTACGACCACACCGACATCCGTCCGCTCGACCTGCCGGTACCGGCCAACCGCACCCTGCGCTACGTCACCAACCACCATTCCCGGGGCCTGCCCGGCGGCCGGAACACCGGCGTCGAGGTGGCCAGCCACGAGCTGATCGCCTTCTGCGACGACGACGACTTCTGGCTGCCGGCCAAACTGCGCCACCAGGTGCGACTGCTCGCCGAGCGGCCGGACGCCGCCGCGGCCAGCTGCGGCATCCGGCTCGAGGGCCCCGGCATCGCCAAGGAGCGCCGCCTCGCCGCCGCCGAGGTGACCCTGGCCGACTTCGTCGCGGACCGGGTCATGGAGGTGCACTCCAGCACCCTGCTGATCCGCCGTTCCACCTGGGACGCCGTCGGCCCCGTCGACGAGGAGCTGCCCGGCGGCTACGGCGAGGACTACGAGTGGCTGCTGCGGATCGCCGCGCACGGTCCGGTGGTGATCGTGCCGGAGGTGCTGGTGGTGGTGGACTGGCACGGCGGCTCGTTCTTCTTCGGCCGCTGGGCGATGATCGTGGAGGCCACCCGCTATCTGCTCGACAAGCATCCCGAGTTGGCCGCCAGCCGTACCGGGCTGGCCCGGCTGCACGGGCAGATCGCCTTCGCGCTGGCCTCCGGGCGACGCCGCCGGGAGGCGATCCGCGAGCTGGGCCGGGTGCTGCGGCTCAACCCTCGGGAGAAGCGGGTGCTGGTGACCGTGCCCGTGGTGCTCGGGCTGCTCTCCGGGGAGCAGGTGCTGCGGCTGGCCCAGCGGACGGGGCGGGGTGTCTGACCGAGGGCCCGGGACCGCCGCGCCGCCGTCGCCGGGGAGCACCACGCCGGGCACCCGCCGGGTCGCCCCGCCGACGGCAGGCGCGCCGCCGCTGCCCGTCTGGCCGCTGACCGTCATGTTCGCCCTGGTCCCGCTCTGGTGGGCGTTGGGCGCGTTCTATCTGGGCTGGGCGATGCTCGGTGCCGTCCTGCTGGCCCTGCTGGTGGCCCGGGGGCGGGTGGCGCTGCCCGCCGGCGCCGCCTGGTGGCTGGTCTTCCTCGTCCTGGTGCTGCTCAGCGCCACCCGACTGGACCGGGTCACCGCGTACCTCACCTTCGGGCTGCGCTACGGCTTCCTGGTGACCGCCCTGGTGGTCTGCGTCTACGTGTACACCCTGCTCCGGGAGGGTGCACCGTGGGAGCGGGTGCTGCGCCCACTCGGCTGGTACTGGCTGGGTCTCGTCGGGCTGGGCTGGCTGGCCGTGTTCGCCACCGACTTCGCGTTGACCACGCCGGTGGAGATGGCGCTACCGGCCAGCGTCGCCGACGAACGCTACCTCCAGGCGTTGACCCACGTCCGGCTCAACGAGTTCAACCCGTGGTCCCGCACGCCGATCTACCGCACCGCCGCGCCCTACCCCTACACGAACAACTGGGGAACGGCGTACGCGCTGCTGGTGCCGTGTGTGCTGGCGTACCTGACCTCGGTGCGCACCGGCCGGTTCCGGACAGTGCTGTGGGTGTCGCTGCCGCTGTCGGTGGTGCCGGCGTTCCTGACCCTCAACCGGGGCATGTTCGTCGGTCTCGGCGCCGGCCTGCTCTACCTGGCGCTGCGCGCCCTGGTCCGGGGCAACGCCCGGCTGATCGTGTCGATCGCCGGGCTGGTGCTGCTGGTCTGGATCGTCAGCCTGGTGGTGCCCGTCCAGGAGATGATCAACGCCCGGGTGAGCACCACCGACACCAACATCGACCGGCTGGACCTGTACGTGCGCACCTGGCAGGCGGTGCAGCAGTCACCACTGCTCGGCTACGGCGCGCCGAAGAGCGTGGACACGACCCTGGCCGCCGAACCGCTGGGCACCCAGGGCCTGATCTGGCAGATCCTCTACAGCCACGGCATCCCGGCGCTGGTGCTCTTCCTCGGCTGGCTGGTGCTGGTCGCCCGGCGACTGGCCGCGGCGGTCTCGCCGGCCGGGCACTGGCTGAGCACCGTGCCGGTGATCGCGCTGGTGGTGATCCCCGTCTACGCGTACATCGACCCGAACCTGTCGATCATCTTCTTCGCCGTCGGCGCCGGGCTGGCCGCCGTCGCCGGGCCGGTCAACCGGGCTTCGGTCGGCCCGTCCAGCATGGCCCGGCCGGTGCCGCTGACCCCGTGGCGTACCCGCAGCATCGGCCGCGCCGCCGTGCCGGCCGGGCCGAGGCGGGCGACCGGGATCGCCGCCGTCCCGCTGCGCACCGCGGTCCGCGCGGTCCGCCGGGTGACCGGCGCGCCCGAGCAGGCCCCCGCGCCCGATCCGATGCCCGCGCCCGATTCGACCCCCGCCATCCCGTCGCCGTCCCGGCCCGCCGAGGACACCCCCGGTCCGTCCGGGCCGGCACCCGCGTCACAGCCCGGCAGCGGGGCCTCACCCGGGGGAGGGGCGACATGACCGCCGGGGGTACGCCGACCACGGCCGTCCCCACCGCCGGCTCGGCGGGCGGCGACCGCGAGGTACGGCGCAGCACCCGCAACGGCCTGGTCGGGCTCGCCGGGGCCGCCGTCAACGGCCTGCTCGGCTTCCTGCTCACCGTGGTGATCGTCCGAGGGTTCGGGCCGGCCGGCTCGGGGATGCTCTTCACCGCCATCGGTGTGGTCTCGATCCTCGCCGCGATCTGCTGTGCCGGCGCGGACACCGCCCTGGTCTGGGCGCTTCCCCGCCGGCGGGCCGGCGCGGGCGGCGACGCGGCCCGACTGCTTCCGGTGGTGCTGCTGCCCGTCCTGCTGGTCAGTGCCCTGGTCGGCGTGGCCGGGGCGCTGGCCGCCCACCGGCTCGCCCCGGTCCTGCTCGACACCCCCGACGGGCCGGCTCTGCTGCGGCTGGCCTTCCTGGCGCTGCCGGCCATCGCGATCATGACCGTGCTGCTGGCCGCCGTCCGCGCGTTGCGGCCCGTGACGGCGGTGATCGGCATCCAGTACGTCCTGCTGCCGCTGGCCCGGCCCGTGTTGGTGCTGGTGGCGGTGGCGCTCGGCGCAGGCGTCGTCGGCGGGTTCGCCGGTTGGCTGCTGCCGGTGGTCGTCGCCCTGGTCGCCGCCGCCGTGCTGCTGGTCGGTCCGCTCGGCCTGTCGGCGGGCGCGCGACTGCGGCCCACCGGGGAGGACTGGCGCACCCTGTGGGGTTTCGCCGGACCCCGGTCGGTTTCGGCGATCATCGATGCCAGCGGAATGTGGGTCGGCGTGCTGCTCACCTCGGCGTTGGCCGGGGCGGCGCAGTCTGGCGTCTTCGCCGCCGCCGGCCGGTACGCCCTGGCCGGCCTGCTGATCATGCAGGGCCTTCGGGTGGCCGTCGCTCCGCAGTTGTCCCAGCTGCTGGGGCAGGGCCGCGTCGACGACGCGGTGCGGGTCTACCGGCGGGTGACGATCGTGACCATCGTGCTCTCCTGGCCGGCGTACGTGCTGCTGGCCGTCTTCACCCCGGGCTTCCTGAGCCTCTTCGGCGACGGGTTTGCCGCTGGTGCGGTTCCGCTCACAGTGCTGGCTGTGGCGATGATGATCAACTCCGGGGTCGGCATCGTGCAGACCATGCTGCTGATGAGTGGCAGCAGCAGCCGGCACCTGATGGCGACCCTGGTTGGCCTGGCCCTCACCGTCACGCTCGGGGTGCTGCTGGTACCCGCGCACGGCGCACTCGGGGCCGCGTACGCGTGGAGTGCCGGCATCGTCGCGGAGAACCTGCTGGCCGCGTTCGCCGCTCGGGCCGTGATCGGTCGACCGCTGCTGAACCTGGCGGTGGCACGGGTGGCGGTTGTCGCGGGTGGCGGCGCGGTGGTGATCGCGTCGCTGAGCGCGTTGCTGGCCGGGCGGGGCGTCGGCGGCCTCGTCCTGGCCGTGGCGCTGGCGGCCGTGGCCGTCGCCGGGTTGTTGGGTGACATCCGGATCCGCCGGCTGGTCCGGTCCACCGTGCTGACGATCAGGCCGGGGTCGGCGTGACGAGAGGAAGACGATGACGATTCGCGACCGGCTCAAGGCGGCGATGCCGCAGCGGGTCACCACGCAGGTCCGCAGCTCTCTCGTCTGGTACGGCGAGCGGACCAGCGACCGGCGTCCGCTGCCGGATTTCCTGATCACCGGCACCAAACGGGGCGGCACCACGTCGCTCTGGCGGTACCTGTTGGAGCATCCACTCGTGCCGCGCCTCTTCCCGGCCTGGAACACGAAGACCTCGCACTACTTCGAGGAGAACTGGGGCCGAGGGGAGGTTTGGTACCGCTCGCACTTCCCGACCGAGCGCCAGCGGCGGGCACTGGAACAGCGCCACGGTGGGCCGGTCCGGGTGGGCGAGGCGGCGCCGCTCTACATGTTCCATCCGCTGGTGCCGCAGCGGGTCGCTGATCTGCTGCCGGACGTGCGGTTGATCTTCCTGCTCCGGGACCCGGTGGAGCGGGCGTACTCGCACTGGAAGGAGCGCCGTACCGAGGATAAGGAGCCGCTGGGCTTCGCTGAGGCGCTGGCCCGCGAGGAGGAACGGACGGCGGGGGAGCGGGAGAGGCTGATCGCCGACCCGACGTACTTCAGCGAGGCGTACGACTGGTACACCTACCGGGCGCGGGGTCGCTACCTGGAGCACCTGGAGCCGTGGCTGGAGCGGTTTGACCCGGCCCAGATGCTCATCCTGCCCAGCGAGACGCTTTACGCCGAGCCCGCCGCCACCCACGCCCGGGTGCTCGACTTCCTCGGCCTGCCGCCGCAGAGGCTGGCGACGTACGAGGCGCACAACCACCGGCGCAGCAGTGCGATGGACCCCGAGATCCGGGCGGAGCTGAGCGCATACTTCGCGCCGTACAACGCGGCACTGTCCGAGCGTCTCCGGATGCGCTTCGACTGGTCCTGACGATCACCCGCAGCCTGTTCCAGCTGCTACGAATGCTGGAAAGATCAGGTGGACTGGCCTTGCGGGCGTCCGTGTCAGCGAGTGACGGCGGGCTCGGACGTCCGCTGGTCGGGACACGGCGGCCGGCAGAGCGGGACGTGACCCGGGCGTGACAGACTGACCGTCGTGTTGCGTTGGCTGACTGCAGGTGAATCGCATGGTCCCGCTCTCGTCGCGTTGCTGGAGGGGGTGCCCGCCGGGGTGGCGGTGACCTCCGCCGACATCGCCGGCGAGCTGGCCCGTCGCCGGCTCGGCTACGGCCGGGGCGCGCGGATGGCGTTCGAGCAGGACGAGATCGAGATCATCGGTGGCCTGCGGCACGGCGTCACGCTGGGCAGCCCGGTGGCGATCCGGGTCGGCAACTCGGAGTGGCCGAAGTGGCAGACCGTGATGGCCGCCGACCCGGTCGACCCCGAGGAGTTGGCCCGGCAGGCCCGCAACGCGCCGCTGACCCGGCCCCGGCCGGGCCACGCCGACCTGGCCGGCATGCAGAAGTACGGCCACACCGACGCCCGGCCGATCCTGGAGCGGGCCAGCGCGCGGGAGACCGCCGCCCGGGTGGCCGTCGGCACGGTGGCGAAGGCGCTGGTGCGGCAGGCTCTCGGCATCGAGATCGTGTCGCACGTGGTGGAGCTGGGCTCGGTCGCCGCCAAGCCGGGCCTGCGGCCTCGGCCGGAGGACGCCGCCCGGATCGACGCCGACCCGCTGCGCTGCCTCGACCCGGAGGCCAGCGCCCGGATGGTCGCCGAGGTCGACGCCGCGAAGAAGGACGCCGACACCCTCGGCGGCGTGGTCGAGGTGCTCGCGTACGGCGTCCCGCCGGGCCTGGGCAGCCACGTGCAGTGGGACCGCAAGCTCGACGCCCGGCTGGCCACCGCGCTGATGTCCATCCAGGCGATCAAGGGCGTGGAGATCGGTGACGGCTGGCAGCAGGCCCGCTCCCGGGGTTCCGCAGCGCACGACGAGATCATCCCGAGCGCGACCGGGGTCCGCCGGGTCACCGACCGGGCCGGCGGCCTGGAGGGCGGCATCACCACCGGCGAGCCGCTGCGGGTGAAGGCGGCGATGAAGCCGATCTCCTCGCTGAACCGGGCCCTGGCCACGGTGGACGTGACCACCGGCGAGCCGGCCACCGCGATCAACCAGCGTTCCGACGTCTGCGCGGTGCCCGCCGCGGCGGTGGTCGCCGAGGCGATGGTGGCGCTGGTGCTCGCCGAGGCAGCCATCGAGAAGTTCGGTGGTGACTCGGTGGCGGAGATCCGCCGCAACCTGGCCGGCTACCTCGACGCCCTGGTGATCCGGTGAGCACCGGACGGCGGAGCGTGGCCCGGTGAGTGCGAAGCCGGTCTGTGTGTTGGTCGGGGCTCCCGGATCCGGCAAGACCACCGTCGGCGAGGAGTTGGCGGCCCGGCTCACGGTGACCTTCCGGGACACCGACGCCGACATCGAGGCGATGGCCGGCAAGCCGATCCCGGAGATCTTCATCGACGAGGGGGAGGCGCACTTCCGTACCCTCGAACGGGCGGCGGTGGCGGCGGCGCTGGCCTCGCACGACGGGGTGCTCGCCCTGGGCGGCGGCGCGATCCTCGCCGAGGAGAACCGCGCCGCGCTGGTCGGGCACACGGTCGTGCACCTGTCGGTGGAGTTGTCCGACGCGGTGCGGCGGGTCGGGCTCGGCGCCGGTCGGCCACTGCTCGCGGTGAACCCCCGGGCCACCCTCAAGCACCTGATGGACCAGCGCCGCCCGCTCTACGCGCAGGTGGCGACCGCGACCGTGGTCACCGACGGGCGTACCCCGGAGGAGATCGCCGCCGAGATCGCCGGCCTGCTCAAGCCCTGACCGGGGCCTGGGCCGGTTCGGGAGACGGAGCCGAGCCCTGCCGGTCAGCCGGCGGCGATGGTGTCCAGCACGTCGGCGAGCGCCTTGGGCTCGCTCAGCATCGGCCAGTGACCGGTGGGCAGCCCGTGCAGCTCGGCGCCGGCGAGCCCGGCGAAGAACGGATGCCCCTCGGCGATCATCGTCCGGGCCACCTCCACCGGGAAGGTGCACGCCACCAGCGCGGTCGGCACCTGTCGCCCGCCCGTGCGTCGCACCGCGTCGACGGCGGCGCGCAGCGGCTGCGGGGTGGACCGGCGGCGCAGCACGCCGTACGCGCTCACGCCGGCCGGCTGGTGAGCTGGGCGGACCGCACCCCGGGGTGAACCCGTGCGGGCCGCCAGGTCACCAACACCGCCAGCGCGAGCAGGAGTTCGGCGAGGTCGCCGACGTAGTACATCAGGGTCGCCGCCGTGCGGGTCTGCGCCACGGGGGCCGCGGTGTCGACCAGCCCGGCGTACATCAGCTGGGCCAGCGCGGCGTGCGCGGCCACCGAGACGCCCAGCACGACCAGTCGGACCGGCACCGCCGGCCGGTGCGGGCCCGGGTCGGGACCGGCGATCGCCCAGGTGAACAGGTATCCGCTGGCCAGGAAGTGGGCCAGCACCAGCGTGTGCAGCGGCGGGTGGTCCAGGCTGGCCCGGTACAGCGGGGTCAGGTGCAGCGCGTACAGCCCGCCGGCGGTGAGCAGTAGCCCGGTCACCGGGTGGGCCACCACCCGTGCGACCGGATGGCGCAGCGCCCGGACGAGCGCCCGGCCGCGTCGCCGGTCCAGCACCCGCAGGGCGAGGGTCCCGGGTGCGCCGAGCACCAGCCCGAGCGGTGCCAGCATGCCGACCAGCAGGTGCCGCCACATGTGCCCGACCAGATCGTGGCCGGGCACCAGCACCGCCACCGCGAGCAGCGCGGTGCCCGTGCCGAAACTCGCCGTCCGCCAGTGGCTCCAGCCGCCGCGTCCGGCGTCGCGTTCGCGCAGCGCGGCGGCCAGGTACACCCAGAAAACCACCAGCGGTACGAGCAGCAGCGGCCCGACGGTGGCCCCGTGGTGCCCGTTCATCGCCGGTCGGGTACGCAGAGGTCGACGGTGCTGGCCCGCCGCTGCACCGCCCAGCCCACCGCCACCAGGGCGACGCCGAGCAGCAGGAAGCCGAGGTCCCAGGCGGTCTGGTGCGGTCCGCCGCGGACGTGGTGGATGCCGAGCAGGTGGTGGTTGACGATCCCCTCGACGAGGTTGAACAGACCCCATCCGACCAGGGCCCAGCCCCACAGCGCGGGGGAGCGCCAGAGCCGTCCCCGGGACCGGGTCACCCGGGCGTAGAGCAGGGCCAGCCCGGTGAGCACCGCGACCCAGGTCACCACGTGGAACAGCCCGTCCCAGAGCGTGTTCATCTGCAGACCGGGCACGGTGTCCACCGGGTACGCCGGCACTCCGATGGTGTCGTCGCCGGTGCTGCTGAGCATGTGGTGCCACTGGAGCACCTGGTGCAGGACGATGCCGTCGACGAACCCGCCGAGGCCGACGCCGAGGATGATCGCGGGCAGCCGGATGTCGGTGGCGTTGATCCTGGTGCTGGTCATGGGGGTCCTCCCCGTCGTGTGGTCCGGTCCCGTTCCGCCCTGCCCCGGTGCTCACCGGTGAAACGTCCCCGCCGTCACCGCCGTCACGATCGCCGTCATCGCGGGCGCCACCAGATGGACGGCTGCCCGGCCGGCGCCGGGTTCTGCACTAGGCTCGCGGCGATGGACGAGGTGACCCGGATTCCGGTCGGCGGCGAGCGGCCGTACGACGTACTGGTCGGACGTGACCTGCTGGGCGAGCTGCCCGGTCTGCTGCCCGGCGCGAGCCGGGTGGCGGTGCTGCACGCGCCGCCGCTGAAGGAACTGGCCGACGGGCTGGCCGAGCGGCTCGGCGCGGCCGGCGTGAGCCCGCTGCTGGTCGAGGTGCCCGACGCCGAGGCGGGCAAGCGGATCGAGGTGGCCGCCGACTGCTGGGAGCGGCTGGGCGCGGCCGGCTTCACCCGTACCGACGCGGTGGTCGGTGTGGGCGGCGGCGCGGTGACCGACCTGGCCGGCTTCGTCGCGGCCTGCTGGCTGCGCGGGGTGCGCTGGGTGCCGGTGGCGACCTCTCTTCTGGGCATGGTCGACGCCGCCGTGGGCGGCAAGACCGGGGTGAACACGGCCGCCGGCAAGAACCTGGTCGGTGCCTTCCATCCGCCGGCCGGGGTGCTGGCCGACCTGGCCACCCTGGACAGCCTCCCCGCGGCCGACCTGGCCGCCGGGTTGGCCGAGGTGGTCAAGTGTGGCTTCATCGCCGATCCGGTGATCCTCGACCTGGTCGAGGGCGACCCGTCGGCCGCCACCGACCCGGCCGGGCCGGTGGTCCGCGAGCTGATCGAGCGGGCGATCCGGGTCAAGGCCGACGTGGTCTCCGGTGACCTGCGCGAGTCGGGGGTGCGCGAGGTGCTCAACTACGGGCACACCCTGGCGCACGCGATCGAGAAGGTGGAGGACTACCGCTGGCGGCACGGGCACGCCGTGTCGGTGGGCACCGTCTACGCCGGCACCCTCGCGCGGCTGGCCGGGCGGTTGGACGCGGCCACCGCCGAGCGGCACCGCACCGTCCTGGCCGCGCTGGGCCTGCCCACCGGCTATGCGGCGGACGCCTGGCCGGCGCTGCTGGCCGCGATGCGGGTCGACAAGAAGACCCGTGGCTCCACCCTGCGGTTCGTGGTGCTCGACGGCTTGGCCCGGCCGGCGATCCTGGAGGGGCCGGACGACGAACTGCTGCACGCCGCGTACCGGGAGATCTCCGCATGAGGGTGTACGTGCTCAACGGCCCCAACCTGGGCAGGTTGGGTACCCGACAGGTGGACGTGTACGGCGTGACCAGCTACGCCGATCTGGTGGATCTCTGCGTGGAAACCGGCCGGGAGCTGGGGCTGGATGTCACGGTCCGGCAGACCGACGCCGAGCACGAGCTGGTCGGCTGGCTGCACGAGGCCGCCGACGAGGGTGCGGCGGTGGTGCTCAACCCGGCGGCCTGGTCGCACTACTCGATCGCGGTGCGGGACGCCTGCGCCATGCTGCGCGGCCCCCTGGTGGAGGTGCACATCTCCAACATCCATGCCCGGGAGGAGTTCCGGCACCACTCGGTGGTCTCCGCGGTGGCGACCGGGGTGATCTGTGGTCTCGGGGTGGACGGCTACCGGCTCGCCCTGCGCCACCTGGCCGACCGCTCCGTCCCGCAGTCCTGACCCGCCGGCGGCCCACCGCGTCGACCGGTGACGAACGTTACCGCCAGTGTTCTTACTCACCGTGACGCGGCTGGTGACCCGGCCGCTCCTGGGGTCCGCGCCTTGCTCTGCTGCCACCTCCGCAACACCGGTGTGAACTGCTGAAACGCTGCAAGCCGCGCGAGCGGTCGGGGTGCCGCTCGAAACGCAGCGTGACCGTCGCGTGGGTGGCAGCGAGGCAAAGGGTCCGGCCCCATGGCTGGCGGTCGCGGCGGGAGATGGCCGAGGACGATGGGGTGGGGGTGTGCTCGTCCCAGCGACCCGGACGTCCGCGGAGCGGGTGACGGCACCGTCGCCGGTGTGGCGCAGCTAGTAGACTTTCCAGGTCTGTCCGCCAATTGATGATCAAGGCAGGAAATGGCCACCACCAACGACCTGAAGAACGGCCTGGTACTCAACCTCGACGGGGAGCTCTGGTCCGTCGTGGAGTTCCAGCACGTCAAGCCCGGTAAGGGTGGCGCCTTCGTGCGTACCACCCTGAAGAACGTGCTGTCCGGCAAGGTGGTCGACAAGACCTTCAACGCGGGCACCAAGGTCGAGACCGCGACCGTCGACAAGCGCACCATGCAGTACCTCTACGCCGACGGCGAGGACTACGTCTTCATGGACCTGGAGACGTTCGACCAGATCACCGTCCCCGACAGCACGGTCGGCGAGGCCGCGAACTACCTGCTTCCCGAGGCGGAGGCGACCGTGGCCACCCACGAGGGCGTGCCGCTCTACGTCGAACTGCCCACCTCCGTCGTGCTGGAGGTCACCTACACCGAGCCGGGCCTGCAGGGTGACCGGTCGACCGGCGGCAACAAGCCGGCCACCGTCGAGACCGGTGCCAACGTCCAGGTGCCGCTCTTCATCACCACCGGCGAGAAGATCAAGGTCGACACCCGCGACGGCCGCTACCTCGGCCGAGCCTGATGGCCGAGGGTCCGAAACAGCAGATGCCGGCGCGCCGCAAGGCGCGTAAGCGGGCGTTGGACGTGCTCTTCGAGGCCGACCTGCGGAATCGTCCCCCCGTCGAGGTGCTCGCCGGGTACGTCGAGCGGATCGAGAAGCCCCGGCCGGAGCACCTGGACTACGCGGTCGGCCTAATCGAGGGGGTGGCCGCGCACCTCGACCGGATCGACGAGATTATCGCCAGCTACGCCGAGGGCTGGACGCTGGACCGGATGCCGGCGGTCGACCGCAACCTGGCCCGGATCGCGGTCTACGAGCTGCTCTACGTCGACGAGATCGACGACGCGGTGGCCATCAGCGAGGCGGTCGAGCTGGCCCGGCAGATGTCGACCGACGACTCGCCGCGCTTCCTCAACGGCGTGCTGGGCCGGATCGCCGAGTACGCGACCCGCTGACCGAGGATCTGCGCCGACCGGCGTACCGGCTGCTCGCGGTGGCGACGACGGGAAGGGCCCGTGCCGGACGGCACGGGCCCTTCCCGGTACGACAGCTCAGGACGCGAAGAACGCCCGCGGGTCGGCGACCAGCACACCGTGCTCGGTGAGCCGCTCGATCAGGCCCGACGGCGAGGCGTCGTAGACGATGGCGAGGGCCCGCAGGTCGTCGGCGCGGATGGAGAGCACCCGGCCGTTGTAGTCGCCGCGCTGCTGCTGGATGGCGCGGGCGTACCGGGCGACGTAGGCCAGGTCCTCGGATGCCTCGTCGTAGAGCCGCTCCAGGTCCAGGACGATCTTACTGGTGGGTTCGTGGCGCACCCCGCTGCCGTCGGGCAGCAACTCCGAGACGGGAACGCGGTAGAAGTCAGCCAGCTCGGCCAGGCGGGAGACGGTGACGGCGCGGTCGCCGCGCTCGTATGAGCCGACCACCACGGCCTTCCACCGCCCGTTCGACTTCTCCTCCACCCCCTGCAGGGACAGGCCCTGCTGTTGACGGATGGAGCGCAGGCGGGCGCCCAGCGACTTGGCGTATTCAGAGGGCATTCGGACACTCCCAGTGCTGCTACGGGGGTTCTCCCAGCTATCGCTACGGAGCGTGACGGTACGGGGATTGCGACACGTGGTCAAGTGGTGGTGTCCTTCCCGTTGGCGGGCGCGGGGAAAGTTATCCGCATTTGGTCGTCCTGATCCGGGGATCAGTGGGTGCCCGGCGGCCCCCTGCGTGACCGCTGGTAACGTGGCGTGAGACCTCGGCCCAGCTCACCGAGCCGGGCGGAGGCGCCAGACGTCCTTTAACGACCCGTCCCGTGAGGCGGGGAAGGAGGTCCGCCGTGGCCTGCCCACCGGCTGCCCAACCGTCACCACTTCCACAACCCTCGGTGAAGGTGATCCTCACCAGCGCCGAGGTGCAACGCGTCGTCGACCGGATCGCCCACCAGATCCTGGAGAAGACCCAGGGCGCCGCCGACACCGTCCTGCTCGGCATCCCCACCCGGGGCACCCCGCTCGCCCGGCGGCTCGCCGCCCGGATCAGCACCTTCGAGGACATCGACGTTCCGGTCGGCGTGCTCGACATCACCCTCTACCGCGACGACCTGCGCCGGCACGCCACGCGCGCGGTCGGCCCCACCCAGCTGCCGCCGGGCGGCATCGACGGCAAGCGGGTCGTCCTCGTCGACGACGTGCTCTTCTCCGGCCGTACCGTCCGGGCCGCGCTCGACGCGCTGGGCGATGTCGGCCGCCCCGCCTCCGTGCAACTCGCCGTCCTGGTCGACCGGGGCCACCGCCAGCTGCCGATCCGCGCCGACTACGTCGGCAAGAACATCCCGACCTCACTCGTCGAGAGCGTGAAGGTCACCCTCGTCGAGACCGACGGCGTCGACGAGGTCAAGCTCTACGGGGGTGCCAACCGGTGAGCGCGAGGAGTGCAGCGGAGCGGAGCCCCGCAGTCGCGAACGAAAGGCTGGCTCCGGTGAGCGCGAGGAGTGCAGCGGAGCGGAGCCCCGCAGTCGCGAACGAAAGGCTGGCTCCGGTGAGCGCGAGGAGTGCAGCGGAGCGGAGCCCCGCAGTCGCGAACGAAAGGCTGGTCCTGTGATTCGGCACCTGCTCTCCGGGGCCGACCCGGACCTGGCCACCGCCACCCAGATCCTCGACACCGCCGCCGAGATGGCCACCGTCGCCGGCCGCGAGGTCAAGAAGCTGCCCGCCCTGCGCGGCCGGACCGTGGTGAACCTCTTCTACGAGGACTCCACTCGCACCCGGATCTCCTTCGAGGCGGCGGCCAAGCGGCTCAGCGCCGACGTCATCAACTTCTCCGCCAAGGGCTCCAGCGTGGCCAAGGGGGAGAGCCTGAAGGACACCGCACTCACCCTGCAGGCGATGGGCGCCGACGCGGTGGTCGTCCGGCATCCCGCCTCCGGTGCCCCGCACCGGCTGGCGCACTGGGTGGACGGGTCGGTGGTCAACGCCGGCGACGGCACCCACGAGCATCCGACCCAGGCGCTGCTCGACGCGTACACGATGCGGTCTCGGCTGGGTCGCCTCGCCGGCCTGCACGTCGCGATCGTCGGGGACGTGCTGCACTCCCGGGTGGCCCGCTCCAACGTGCTGCTGCTGTCCACCCTCGGCGCCAAGGTCACCCTGGTCGGCCCGCCGACCCTCATCCCGGTCGACATCGCCGCCGCGCTCGCCCCCGGCACCCTGGTCTCGTACGACCTCGACGCGGTGCTGCCGAACGTGGACGTGGTGATGATGCTGCGGGTGCAGCGGGAACGGATGAACGACTCGTACTTCCCCTCCGCCCGGGAGTACGCCCGCCGCTACGGGCTGGACGGCCCGCGGATGCGCCGGCTGCCGGACCACGCGATCGTCATGCATCCCGGCCCGATGAACCGGGGCATGGAGATCACGCCCGAGGTCGCCGACTCGCCCCGTTCCACCATCGTCGAACAGGTCGCCAACGGGGTCTCCGTGCGGATGGCCGTCCTCTACCTGCTGCTCGGAGGGAACAACCTGTGACCCCGTACCTGATCAAGGGCGTGAGCGTCGTCGGCGCCGCGCCGACCGACCTGCTGATCCGCGACGGCGTCGTCGCGGACGCCGGCGCCGGCCTCACCGCGCCGGACGCCATCGTGATCGACGCGACGGGGCTGGTCGCCCTGCCCGGCCTGGTCGACCTGCACACCCACCTGCGCGAGCCGGGCCGGGAGGACGCCGAGACCGTCGAGTCCGGTTCCCGGGCGGCGGCGCTCGGCGGTTACACCGCCGTCTGCGCGATGGCGAACACCTCCCCGGTCGCCGACACCGCCGGGGTGGTCGAGCAGGTCTGGCGGCTCGGCCGCGAGGCCGGACTGGTGGACGTGCAGCCGATCGGGGCGGTCACCGTCGGCCTGGCCGGCGAGCGGCTGGCCGAGCTGGGCGCGATGGCCGACTCCGCCGCGCAGGTGCGGATCTTCTCCGACGACGGGCACTGCGTGGCCGACCCGAAGCTGATGCGCCGGGCGCTGGAGTACGTCAAGGCCTTCGACGGCATCATCGCCCAGCACGCCGAGGAGCCCCGGCTCACCGAGGGCGCGCAGATGCACGAGGGCGAGGTCTCCACCCGGCTCGGCCTGATCGGCTGGCCGGCGGTCGCCGAGGAGGCGATCATCGCCCGGGACGTGCTGCTCGCCGAGCACGTCGGCAGCCGGCTGCACGTCTGCCACGTGTCCACCGCCGGCAGCGTCGAGGTGCTGCGCCAGGCCAAGGCGCGCGGGGTCCGGGTCACCGCCGAGGTCACCCCGCACCACCTGCTGCTCACCGACGTCAAGGCCGAGACCTACGACCCGGTGTACAAGGTCAACCCGCCGCTGCGTACCGCCAGCGACATCGCCGCCCTGCGCGCCGCGCTGGTCGAGGGTGTCATCGACGTGGTCGCCACCGACCACGCCCCGCACGCGGTGGAGGACAAGGAGTGCGAGTGGGCGTACGCCCGGCCGGGCATGCTCGGCCTGGAGACCGCGCTGTCCATCGCCCTCGACGTGCTCGGCCCCGAGTGGGATCTGATCGCCGAGCGGATGTCCCGCGTCCCGGCCCGGATCGCCGGGCTCGACGGGCACGGCGTCGACCCGGCGCCCGGCGTACCGGCCAACCTCACCCTGGTCGACCCGGCCGCCCGTCGGGTCGTCGAGCCGGCGGAGCTGGCCAGTCGTAGTCGCAACACCCCGTACGCCCGCATGACGCTGCCCGGTCGCATCGTGGCGACCTTCCTGCGCGGCGAGCCGACGGTCCTGGACGGAAAGGCTGTCAAGTGATCCGAGCGAGGAGCGCAGCGAAGCGGAGCACCGCAGTCCGGCTCGAAGGAAGTGCAGCATGAAGCGTAGAAGCGCCATTCTCGTCCTGGAGGACGGGCGCACGTTCCACGGCGAGGCGTACGGCAGCGTCGGCGAGACCTTCGGCGAGGCGGTCTTCAACACCGGCATGACCGGCTACCAGGAGACCCTGACCGACCCGTCGTACCACCGCCAGGTGGTGGTGCAGACCGCGCCGCACATCGGCAACACCGGCGTCAACACCGAGGACGACGAGTCGTCCCGGATCTGGGTCGCCGGGTACGTGGTGCGTGATCCGGCCCGGATCGGCTCCAACTGGCGGGCCACCGGCGGGCTGGAGGACCGCCTCGCCGCCGAGGGCGTGGTCGGCATCAGCGGCGTGGACACCCGGGCGCTCACCCGGCACCTGCGCGAGCGGGGCGCGATGCGGGTCGGCATCTCCAGCGTCGACGACGACCCGCGCGCCCTGTTGGCCCGGGTCCGCCAGTCGCCGCAGATGGTCGGTGCGGACCTGTCCGCCGAGGTGACCACCGTCGAGCCGTACGTGGTGCCGGCGCAGGGCACGCACCGGTTCACCGTCGCCGCCCTGGACCTGGGTATCAAACGCAACGTGCCGCGCCGGCTCGCCGCGCGCGGGGTCACCACCCACGTGCTGCCGGCCGGCTCCACCCTCGACGACCTGCTCGCCACCGGCGCCGACGCGGTCTTCTTCTCGCCCGGCCCGGGCGACCCGGCCACCGCCGACGGCCCGGTCGCGTTGGCCCGGCAGGTGCTGGGCCGGCGGATCCCGCTGTTCGGCATCTGCTTCGGCAGCCAGATCCTCGGTCGGGCGCTCGGCTTCGGCACCTACAAGCTCGGCTACGGCCACCGGGGCATCAACCAGCCGGTGCTCGACCGGGCCACCGGCAAGGTCGAGGTGACCAGCCACAATCACGGCTTCGCGGTGCAGGTGCCGGGCGCGCAGGCCGGGACCGTGGTGCCCGATCAGGTGATCGAGACCGAGTTCGGCGGCGTCCAGGTCTCGCACGTCTGCCTCAATGACAACGTGGTCGAGGGGCTGCGGGCCAAGGACGTGCCCGCCTTCACCGTCCAGTACCACCCGGAGGCGGCGGCCGGCCCGCACGACGCGGACTACCTCTTCGACCGCTTCGCCGAGCTCATCGAAGGCGGAAAGAATGCCTAAGCGCACCGACCTCAACCACATCCTGGTGATCGGCTCCGGGCCGATCGTCATCGGTCAAGCATGCGAGTTCGACTACTCCGGCACCCAGGCATGCCGGGTGCTGCGCAGCGAGGGGATCCGGGTCAGCCTGGTCAACTCCAACCCGGCCACCATCATGACCGACCCGGAGTTCGCCGACGCGACCTACGTCGAGCCGATCACCCCCGAGTTCGTCGAGCTGGTCATCGCCCGGGAACGCCCCGACGCCCTGTTGCCCACCCTGGGCGGGCAGACCGCGCTGAACACGGCGGTCGCCCTGCACGAGGCGGGTGTGCTCGACAAGTACGGCGTGGAGTTGATCGGCGCGAACATCGAGGCGATCCACCGCGGCGAGGATCGGCAGCTGTTCAAGGACATCGTGGCCAAGGCGGGTGCCCGCATCGGCGTCGAGGATCCCGCCGCGCTGGTGCCCCGCTCCCGGGTCTGCCACTCGATGGCCGAGGTCGAGGCGACCGTGGCCGAGTTGGGGTTGCCGGTGGTCATCCGGCCGTCGTTCACCATGGGCGGCCTCGGTTCCGGCATGGCGCACACCGACGAGGACCTGCAGCGCATCGCCGGCTCCGGCCTGGCGGCCAGCCCGGTGCACGAGGTGCTCATCGAGGAGAGCGTGCTCGGCTGGAAGGAGTACGAACTCGAACTGATGCGCGACCGCCACGACAACGTGGTGGTGGTCTGCTCGATCGAGAACGTCGACCCGATGGGCGTGCACACCGGCGACAGCGTCACCGTGGCCCCGGCCATGACGTTGACCGACCGGGAGTACCAGCGGCTGCGGGATCTCGGTATCGCGGTGCTGCGCGAGGTCGGGGTGGACACCGGCGGCTGCAACATCCAGTTCGCGGTCAACCCGGCCGACGGCCGGATCGTCGTGATCGAGATGAACCCCCGGGTGTCCCGTTCCTCGGCGCTGGCCTCGAAGGCCACCGGCTTCCCGATCGCCAAGATCGCCGCGAAGCTGGCCATCGGCTACACCCTGGACGAGATCCCGAACGACATCACCCGCAAGACCCCGGCGGCGTTCGAGCCGACGCTGGACTACGTGGTGGTGAAGATTCCCCGGTTCGCGTTCGAGAAATTCCCCGGCGCGGACCCGGAACTGACCACCACGATGAAGTCGGTCGGCGAGGCGATGAGCCTCGGTCGCAACTTCACCGAGGCGCTCAACAAGGCGATGCGGTCGATGGAAACCAAGTCATCGGGTTTCTGGACCACTGCGGACCCGGCGGGGGCCACCAGGGCGAACACTCTCGACGCGCTGCGGACGCCGCACGACGGCCGGCTCTACACCGTCGAGCGGGCGCTGCGCCTGGGCGCCTCCGTCGCCGAGGTGGCCGAGGCATCCGGGATGGATCCGTGGTTCCTGGACCAGATCGCCGGGCTGGTCGAGCTGCGTGCGGAGATCGTGGCCGCGCCGGTGCTCGACGCGGACCTGCTGCGCCGGGCCAAGCGGGCCGGTCTGTCCGACCGGCAGCTCGCCGCGCTCCGCCCGGAGTTGGCCGCCGAGGACGGGGTACGCACCCTGCGGCACCGGCTGGGCGTGCGCCCGGTCTACAAGACGGTGGACACCTGCGCCGCCGAGTTCGAGGCGACCACCCCGTACCACTACTCGACCTACGACTCGGAGACCGAGGTGGCGCCCTCGGCGCGGCCGAAGGTGCTCATCCTGGGCTCCGGGCCGAACCGGATCGGCCAGGGCATCGAGTTCGACTACTCGTGCGTGCACGCGGTCCAGGCGCTGCGCGCCGCGCCCACCGGTGGCGTGGTGGCGGCCGGCGCCGCCGGCACCGGCTTCGAGACCGTGATGGTCAACTGCAACCCGGAGACGGTCTCCACCGACTACGACACCGCCGACCGGCTCTACTTCGAGCCGCTCACCTTCGAGGACGTGCTGGAGGTCTGGCACGCCGAGGACTCCTCCGGGAAGGCGGCCGGCGGGCCCGGCGTGGTCGGGGTGATCGTCCAGCTCGGCGGGCAGACCCCGTTGGGCCTGGCGCAGCGGCTCAAGGACGCCGGCGTGCCGGTGGTCGGCACCTCTCCGGAGTCGATCCACCTGGCCGAGGAGCGGGGCGCGTTCGGCGCGGTGCTGGCCCGGGCCGGGCTGCGCGCCCCGGCGCACGGCACGGCCACCTCGTACGACGAGGCGAAGGCGATCGCCGACGAGATCGGGTACCCGGTGCTGGTGCGGCCGTCGTACGTGCTCGGCGGGCGGGGCATGGAGATCGTCTACGACGACGCCACGCTGCGCGACTACATCGGCCGGGCCACCGACATCTCCCCGGACCACCCGGTGCTGGTCGACCGGTTCCTCGACGACGCCATCGAGATCGACGTGGACGCCCTCTGCGACGCCGACGGCGAGGTCTACCTGGGCGGTGTGATGGAGCACATCGAGGAGGCCGGCATCCACTCCGGCGACTCCTCCTGTGTGCTGCCGCCGATCACCCTGGCCGGCTCGCACCTGACGCAGGTGCGCCGCTACACCGAGGCGATCGCCCGTGGGGTCGGGGTACGGGGCCTGCTCAACGTCCAGTACGCCCTCAAGGACGACGTGCTGTACGTGCTGGAGGCCAACCCGCGTGCCTCCCGTACCGTTCCGTTCGTCTCCAAGGCCACGGCGGTGCCGCTGGCCAAGGCGGCGGCCCGGATCGCGCTCGGCGCCACCATCGCCGAACTGCGGGCCGAGGGGATGCTTCCGCCCACCGGGGACGGCGGCGTGATGCCGGTCGACGCCCCGATCGCGGTGAAGGAGGCGGTGCTGCCGTTCAAGCGGTTCCGCACCCCGTCGGGCAAGGGCGTGGACTCACTGCTCGGCCCGGAGATGAAGTCCACCGGTGAGGTGATGGGCATCGACACCGGTTTCGGGCACGCCTTCGCCAAGTCGCAGGCCGCCGCGTACGGCTCGCTGCCCACCGCGGGCCGGGTCTTCGTCTCGGTGGCGAACCGGGACAAGCGCGGGATGATCTTCCCGATCAAGCGCCTGGCGGATCTGGGCTTCGAGATCGTGGCCACCACGGGCACGGCGGAGGTGCTGCGCCGGCATGGCATCGCCTGCGAGCAGATCCGCAAGCACTACGAGTCCGGCGAGGGCGACGACGCGGTGTCGATGATTCTCGGCGGGGACGTGGCGCTGGTGGTGAACACCCCGCAGGGTTCCGGCGCGAGCGCCCGATCCGACGGGTACGAGATCCGCAGCGCGGCGGTGACCACGGACATCCCCTGCATCACCACGGTTCCCGGTGCCGCGGCGGCGGTGATGGGGATCGAGGCGCGGATCCGCGGCGACATGCAGGTCCGCCCGTTGCAGGAGCTGCACGCCGCCCTGCGAGCCGGCGAGTGATGTTCGAGCAGACCCTCCGGCCGCTGCTGTTCCGGATCGGCGGCGGCGACGCCGAGGCAGCGCACGAGTGGACCCTGCGGCGGCTGGCCGGGCTGTCCCGGCGGCCGGCCGCGCTGGCCGCGCTGCGTGCCCGCTACCTGGTGCGGGCACCGCGGACCGTGTTCGGGGTGGAGTTCCCGAACCCGGTCGGGCTGGCCGCCGGGATGGACAAGAACGGTGTGGCGCTGCCGGCCTGGCCGGCCCTCGGTTTCGGCTTCGTCGAGGTCGGCACGGTCACCGCGCACGGCCAGCCGGGCAACCCCCGGCCCCGGCTGTTCCGGCTGCGCGACAGCGCGGCGGTGATCAACCGGATGGGGTTCAACAACGCCGGCGCGCAGGCCCTGGCGGGCCGTCTGGCGGCGCTGCCCCGCCCGCTCGGGGTGCCCCTGGGCATCTCGCTGGGCAAGTCCAAGGTGACCCCGCTGGACGAGGCGGTCGAGGACTACCTCACCTCGTACCGGGCGCTGCGCGCGCACGGCGACTACTTCGCCGTCAACGTCTCCTCGCCGAATACCCCCGGCCTGCGCAGCCTGCAGGACAAGGCGCACCTGGACGCGCTGCTGGCCGCTCTGGTGGGGGAGAAGCCGGTGCTGGTGAAGATCGCCCCGGACCTCACCGAACCGGCCATCGCCGAGTTGCTGGAGGTCTGCCTGGCCCGGGGCGCGGCCGGGGTCATCGCCACCAACACCACCCTGTCCCGCGACGGCCTCGCCCCGGCCGACCGGGACCGCGGCGCCGAGACCGGCGGGCTCTCCGGCCGGCCGCTCACCGGGCGCGCCCGGGAGGTGGTCGCCTTCGTGCACCGCGAGACCGGTGGGCGGCTGCCGGTGATCGGGGTGGGCGGCATTCTCGATCCGGACGACGCGGCCCGGATGTTCGACGCCGGTGCCAGCCTGGTGCAGCTCTACACCGGCTTCATCTACCGGGGTCCGACACTGGTCCGGGCCGCGGCGCGCGCGGCGGCCGCCGCCGGCGCCACGGTCGGGTGAAGCGGCCGGCCCGGCCGGCGGCCGTCGAGGGTACGAGGGAGGGCACGTGACGCCCGAGGAGATCCTGGCCGCCGACCGGGCGCACGTGTGGCACCCGTACGCGGCGCTGCCGCCGGCCGCGCCGCCGTACGTGGTGCGCAGCGCCGAGGGCGTACGGCTGCGGCTGGCCGACGGCCGGGAGTTGGTCGACGGCATGTCGTCCTGGTGGGCGGCGATCCACGGGTATCGGCATCCGGTGCTCGACGCGGCCGTGGTGGAGCAGCTCGGCCGGATGAGCCACGTGATGTTCGGCGGGCTCACCCACGAGCCGGCCGTCCGGCTGGCGCGCACCCTGGTCGAGCTGGCCCCCGACGGCCTGGAGCACGTCTTCCTGGCCGACAGCGGGTCGGTCGGCGTCGAGGTGGCGGTCAAGATGTGCCTGCAGTACCAACGCGCCACCGGCCGGCCGGAGCGCCGCCGGCTGGGCACCTGGCGGGGTGGGTACCACGGCGACACGTTCCACCCGATGAGCGTCTGCGACCCGGTGGGGGGGATGCACCACCTCTGGGGCGACGTGCTGCCCCGGCAGGTCTTCGCCCCCGCCCCGCCCGGCGGCTTCGACGACGCGCCCGACCCGGCGTACCTGGCGGCGCTGACCGGCGCGGTGGAGCAGCACGCCCACGAGTTGGCCGCGGTGATCGTCGAGCCGGTGGTGCAGGGCGCGGGCGGGATGCGTTTCCACCATCCGGGCTACCTGCGGGCGCTGCGCGAGGTGACCCGGGCCCACGGGGTGCTGCTGGTCTTCGACGAGATCGCCACCGGCTTCGGTCGCACCGGCGCGATGTTCGCCGCCGAACACGCCGGGGTGAGCCCGGACGTGCTCTGCGTGGGCAAGGCGCTCACCGGCGGCTACCTGACCCTGGCCGCGGTGCTCTGCACGGCGGAGATCGCCCGGGGCATCTCCGCGGCCGGGGTGTTGGCCCACGGGCCGACCTTCATGGGCAACCCGCTCGCCTGTGCGGTCGCCAACGCCTCCCTGGGGCTGCTGCGGGCCGGTGACTGGGCCGCCCAGGTGTCCCGGGTGGGGGCGGCGCTGCGGGCCGGTCTGGAGCCGTTGCGGGGCGCTCCCGGGGTGGCCGACGTGCGGGTGCTGGGCGCGATCGGCGTGGTGCAGCTCGACCACGAGGTGGACCTCGCCGCCGCGACCGCCGCGGCGGTCGCCGAGGGGGTGTGGTTGCGCCCGTTCCGCGACCTGGTCTACACCATGCCGCCGTACGTCACCGACGACGCCGACGTGGCCCGGATCGCGGCCGGGATCGCCGCGGCGGTGCAGGCCGGCTGAGCCGGCCGCGGCGACGGTCCCGGGCGGGGCCGGCGCGGGCAGGACGGGGTCGGCGGGTGCCGGTCCCGCAGCGAAGTGAGGAGAGAGGGACGGATGGAGACCTTCGGCGCCCGGCTGCACCGGGCCGTGGCCGAGCGGGGACCGCTCTGCGTGGGCATCGACCCGCATCCCGGACTGCTGGCCCGCTGGGGACTGCCGGACGACATCGACGGGCTGGAGCGTTTCTCCCGGACGGTGGTCGAGGCCCTCGGTGACCGGGTCGCGGTCGTCAAGCCCCAGTCGGCCTTTTTCGAGCGCTTCGGTGCCCGGGGTGTCGGAATTCTTGAGTCAACTATCCGACAGTTACGCGAATCCGGTGCGCTCGTTCTGCTCGACGTGAAACGCGGCGACATCGGTTCGACCGTCGCCGCGTACGCCTCGGCGTACCTCGACCCGGCCGCCCCGCTGTACGTCGACGCGGTGACCGCCAGCCCCTATCTGGGCGTCGGCGCGCTGGCCCCGATGTTCGAGTTGGCGGCGGCGCACGGCGGCGGCGTCTTCGTGTTGGCGCTCACCTCCAACCCCGAGGGGGCGTCGGTGCAGCGGGCCCGCACCGCCGACGGCCGCACCGTGGCGCAGACCGTCATCGACGAGATTTCCCAGCTCAACGCGGGTGCGCAGCCGTTGGGAAGCTTCGGGCTCGTGGTGGGGGCGACGGTCGGCGAGACCGGCCACGACCTGTCCCGGGTCAACGGTCCGCTGCTCGCCCCCGGGCTCGGCGCGCAGGGCGCGACGGCCGCCGACCTGCGCCTGGTTTTCGGGCCGAGCCTGCCCTCGGTGCTCCCGTCGTACTCCCGCGAGGTGTTGGGAGCGGGCCCAGATCCGGCCGCCCTGCGGGCCGCCGCGGAGCGCGTGCTGGCCGACTGCCGGGCTGTGCTGGCTGACTGACGGCTCGGTCACTTTACGTTGATCTTCGCGCGCCCACGTTGCCGAAAGCTCCGGCGACCGCTAGTTTTCCCCGCGCTGGTAACCATGGACCCCTTTGGTTGTCAGCGTCACCACGTTTCACAGAGCGGCGGTGCGTTCCGCCCGTCGCGATAGGGACCTGAGGAGAACTGGTGCCGCTCCCGTCACTGACCCCTGAGCAGCGCGCTGCCGCGCTGGAGAAGGCCGCGGAGATCCGCAAGGCCCGTGCTGAGCTGAAGGAGCAGCTCAAGCAGGGCAAGACCACCCTCGCCGCCGTCCTTGAGCGGGCCGAGTCCGACGACGTCGTCGGCAAGCTCAAGGTCTCGGCCGTCCTGCAGGCCATGCCGGGCATCGGCAAGATCCGGGCGACTCAGATCATGGAGAAGCTCAAGATCGCCGACAGCCGTCGCCTGCGTGGCCTGGGCGAGCAGCAGCGCAAGGCGCTGCTTGGAGAGTTCGCCGCGAACTGAGCTCCGCCACCGTGTAGAAACAAGCGGTGAGCACGGATGACGAGACGCGCCCGGCGGCTCGACCCACCGTCCTGACCGGACCGTCCGGTGCCGGTCGGGACGGTGTGGTCGAGCGGGTCCGGGCGCGTTTTCCGTCCGTGTGGGTGCCGGTGCCGGTGACCACCCGGCCGCCGGGCCCCGGCGAGCGCGACGGCGTCGACCGGCACTTCGTCACACCGGCCGAGTTCGACCGGCTGGTCGCCGGCGGAGAGTTGCTGGAGTGGTTCCGGATGGGACCGCACCTGCGTGGCACACCCCGTGAACCGCTGCGGACCCGGCTCGCGCAGGGGCGGCCGGTGCTGCTCCCACTCGACCTGCCCGGTGCGCTCGCCGTGCGGGCGGCGCTGCCCGGCGTCGACCTGGTGCTGCTGTCGCCGCCGGGGTGGCGTGCCTCACCGGCGGTCGCCGAGGCCGTCGCACACACCGTGGTCCACGGCCTGACCGAGCAGGCCGTGGCCGAGCTGGTAGGCTTGCTCGGTTCTTCCTATCTGGCTCCCGCTCGGCCGCCCCTGCGCGGTTGAGCGACCAGCCGCGCTCGCGCGGACACTTCAGACGCAGAGGGTATTTCGTGGGATCCATCGCCAACCCCGAGGGCATCACCAACCCGCCGATCGACGAGCTGCTCGAGAAGACCACCTCGAAGTACGCGCTGGTCATCTTCGCCGCCAAGCGTGCGCGTCAGGTCAACGCGTACTACAGCCAGCTCGGTGAGGGCCTGCTCGAGTACGTCGGCCCGCTGGTGGAGACGACCCCGCAGGAGAAGCCGCTCTCCATCGCCATGCGCGAGATCAACGCCGGCCTGCTCACCGCCGAGCCGACCGACCAGCCGTAACACCGCCGCGCGTCGATGTCCGCTGAGATCGTCCTGGGGGTCGGTGGCGGCATAGCCGCCTACAAGGCGTGCGAGCTGCTGCGGCTGTTCACCGAGTCCGGACACCGGGTCCGGGTGGTGCCGACCGCGTCGGCGCTCCGCTTCGTCGGGGCGCCGACCTGGGCGGCGCTCTCCGGCCAGCCGGTCGCCGACGACGTGTGGTCCGACGTGTACGAGGTGCCGCACGTCCGGCTGGGCCAGCGGGCCGACCTGGTGGTCGTCGCGCCGGCCACGGCGGACCTGCTCGCCAGGGCGGCCCACGGTCTCGCCGACGACCTGCTCACCAACACGCTGCTCACCGCCCGCTGCCCGGTGGTGCTCGCGCCGGCGATGCACACCGAGATGTGGGAGCACCCGGCCACCGTCGCCAACGTGGCCACGCTGCGCTCCCGGGGCGTGCGCGTGATCGAGCCCGCCGTGGGTCGGCTCACCGGAGCCGACAGCGGCAAGGGGCGGCTGCCCGACCCGGCGGAGATCTTCGCCATTGCCCGGCGGGCCCTCGCCCGGGGCGTCGACGCCCCGGCCGATCTCGCCGGCCGGCACGTGGTGGTGACCGCCGGCGGCACCCGCGAGCCACTGGATCCGGTCCGGTTCCTCGGCAACCGCTCCTCCGGGAAGCAGGGGTACGCCTTCGCGCGGGCGGCGGTGGCCCGCGGCGCCCGGGTCACCCTGGTCGCGGCCAACGTGGCCCTGCCGGACCCGGCCGGGGTGGATCTGGTCCGGGTCGGCACCACCGAGGAGTTGCGCACCGCCACCCTGGCGGCGGCCGAGGGCGCCGACGTCATGGTGATGGCGGCGGCACCGGCCGACTTCCGTCCGGCGAGCTACGCTTCCAGCAAGATCAAGAAGGTGGACGGCGGCAGTGCCCCGACCATCGAGCTGGTCACCAACCCCGACATCGCCGCCGAGCTGGGCCGGCAGCGCCGGCCGGAGCAGCTGCTGGTGGTGTTCGCCGCCGAAACCGGTGACGCGGAGGCCAACGGGCGGGCCAAGCTGGCCCGCAAGCGGGCGGACCTGATCGTCGTCAACGAGGTCGGCGTGGACAAGGTCTTCGGGGCGGACACCAACGCCGCGACCGTCATCGCCGCCGACGGCACCGTGCACGTCCTGCCCGAACAGGACAAGGAGGACCTGGCCGACGGCGTCTGGGACCTCGTGGTGTCCCGCCTGGCCGACCGGCCCTGAGCAATGGGCGTCGCATGTTCCCGAACCATCCGCTGACCCGGGTGATTAAACTGCCGCGGAGCGACCTTTTCAAAAGAGTTCTCAAGTGCTTAGGAGTGCCGTGACACGTCTCTTCACGTCCGAATCGGTCACGGAAGGCCACCCGGACAAGATCGCCGATCAGATCAGCGACGGCGTCCTCGACGCCCTCCTCGCCCAGGATCCGCACTCCCGTGTCGCGGTCGAGACCCTGATCACCACCGGCCAGGTGCACGTGGCCGGCGAGGTGACCACCAAGGCCTACGCCGACATCCCGACCATCGTCCGGGACACCATCCTCGGCATCGGGTACGACTCGTCGAAGAAGGGCTTCGACGGCGCGTCCTGCGGGGTCAGCGTTTCCATCGGCCAGCAGTCCGCCGACATCGCCCAGGGTGTCGACAACGCCTTCGAGCTGCGTACCGGCGCGTCGGAGAGCGCGCTGGACGCACAGGGCGCCGGCGACCAGGGCATGATGTTCGGCTTCGCGTGCTCCGAGACGCCCGAGCTGATGCCGCTGCCGATCGCGTTGGCGCACCGGCTGGCTCGCCGGCTCGCCGCGGTGCGCAAGGACGGCACGATTCCGTACCTGCGGCCGGACGGCAAGACCCAGGTCACCATCGAGTACGACGGACTGCGGCCGGTGCGGCTGGACACCGTGGTCGTCTCCAGCCAGCACGCGGCGGACATCTCGCTGGAGTCGCTGCTCACCCCGGACGTGCGCGAGCACGTCATCGAGCCGGAGCTGGAGGGCCTCGGCCTGGAGACCGAGGGCTACCGGCTGCTGGTCAACCCGACCGGCCGGTTCGAGATCGGCGGGCCGATGGGTGACGCGGGCCTGACCGGCCGCAAGATCATCGTCGACACCTACGGCGGGTACGCCCGGCACGGCGGCGGCGCCTTCTCCGGCAAGGACCCGTCCAAGGTGGACCGCTCGGCCGCGTACGCGATGCGCTGGGTGGCCAAGAACGTCGTCGCGGCCGGCCTGGCCGAGCGCTGCGAGGCGCAGGTGGCGTACGCCATCGGCAAGGCGCACCCGGTCAGCCTGTTCATCGAGACGTTCGGCACCGAGACCGTGCCGGTCTCCGCGATCGAGAAGGCCGTCACGGAGGTCTTCGACCTGCGCCCGGCCGCCATCATCCGGGACCTGCACCTGCTCCGCCCGATCTACCAGCAGACCGCCGCGTACGGCCACTTCGGCCGCGAGCTGCCGGACCTGACCTGGGAGAGCACCGACCGGGCCGCCGACCTCAAGTCGGCCGCGGGAGCCTGACCGGCACCAGGCGCAGCGACCGGCGACCCGCCGACGGGTCGCCGGTCGCGCGCGTCTGCGTGGACGTCCCCCTGCCGCACCTGGACCGTCCGTTCGACTACCTGGTCCCCGCCGCCCTGGACGGCGAAGCGCTCCCCGGGGTGCGGGTGAAGGTCCGCTTCGCCGGGCAGTTGGTCGACGGCTGGCTGCTGGAGCGGGTCGCGGAGTCGGCCCACCCCCGGCTGGCGTACCTGGAGAAGGTGGTCTCCCCGGAGCCGGTGCTGGCCCCCGAGGTCGCCCGGCTCGCGCGGGCCGTCGCCGACCGGTACGCCGG
>NZ_SMJY01000059.1:0-28405 GCF_004348355.1 Micromonospora sp. KC721
GGCGGGGGAGACGCCTCGGGACCGCCGCAGCTCGTACCGGTGGTGAGGAGCAGTACGGAGAGAAGCGTGAACGCGGGGCGCGAGGGCGGCATGGCGTCGATCGTTCCAGTCCGGTGCAGTCACCCGCCGGGGCATCCCCCGGGGCGGTCGGCGGGTTGGCCTCGCTGCCTACCGTGTCAGCCATGTGAGCGATCAAGCCGTGGCACCTGATGGTCCTGACCCTCTGCTGTCTTCTGCCGTTGACGGCGGAGCACGACGACTGGCAGCGGTCCCCCGGATCGCCGAGCCGGCGGTCAGGGGACGCCGGGGGCAGGTTAGCGTCGGGGCGTGACCTCCCGATCCCCACGTGTCCTGCCCGCCGAGTCCGGCATCGCCGAGGCCGCCGCCGTGCTACGCGACGGTGGCCTGGTGGCGTTCCCCACCGAGACGGTCTACGGGTTGGGCGCGAACGCGCTCGACGCCCGGGCCGCCGCGCGGATCTTCGAGGCGAAGGCGCGGCCCAGCTTCGACCCCCTGATCACCCACCTGGCCGACACCGCCGACCTGGAGAAGTTGGCCGGTCCGGTGCCGGCGGCGGTCGCCGCGCTGGCCGGGCGATTCTGGCCAGGGCCGCTGACCCTGATCGTGGACCGGCCGGCGGCGATTCCACCCATCGTCACGTCAGGGCTGGACACCATGGCGGTGCGGGTGCCGGACGAGGCGTCCGCGCGGGCGTTGATCCGGGCCGCCGGGGTGCCGGTGGCCGCGCCCAGCGCGAACCGGTTCGGGCAGCTCAGCCCGACCCGGGCCGAACACGTGGTACGAGGGCTGGGCGCGGCGGTGGAGGTGGTGCTCGACGGCGGCCCCACCCGGTGCGGCATCGAGTCGACCATTGTGGACGCGCGGGGTCCGCAGCCGGTGGTGTTGCGGCTCGGTGCGCTCGCCGTGGAGGAACTGGTCGCGGCGGTGGGGCCGGTGCGCGTACGGCCGGGCAACTCCGGGCAGCCGGTTGCGCCGGGGACGCTGGCCGCGCACTACGCGCCGCGTACCCCGTTGCGGGTGGTGTCCGGCGTGGAGCCGCCGCCCGGCGACGGCCGCCGGCGGGGCTTTCTGGCCTTCCAAGAGGCCCCGCCTGCCGGGTACGCGGCGGTCGAGGTGCTCTCGTCCGATGGGGACGTGACGGAGGCCGCCGCCCGACTCTTCGACGCCCTGCACCGGCTCGACGCGGCCGGAGTGACCGAGATCCACGCCGAGCCGGCCCCGGAGGAGGGGGTCGGCCGGGCGATCAACGACCGGCTGCGCCGCGCCGCCGCCACCTGGGACACCGTGGACTGACGCTCGCGTGCATGGGCCCGCCATCCGGGGGTACGGATGTGTGACGACGACCCCCCGGAAAGTGAGGTGTGATCATGCCGACCGCACGCGACATCATGACCGCGGACGTGACCTGCGTCCGCGAACAGGACGACCTGCGCACCGCCGCCAAGCGGATGGCCGAGCTCGGGGTCGGTGCGCTGCCGATCTGCGGCGACGACAACCGGCTCAAGGGCATGCTGACCGACCGCGACATCGTGGTGAAGGTGCTCGCCCAGGCGAAGGACCCGGCCAACGTGACCGCCGGTGAGCTGGCCCAGGGTGAGGCGGTGACGATTGGTGCCGACGACGACGCCACCGAGATCCTGCGCACGATGGGCAAGCACAAGGTACGCCGGCTGCCGGTGATCGACGGGCACCAGCTCGTCGGGATTGTGGCGGTGGCCGACGTGGCCCGGTCGCTACCGGAACGCCCGGTGGGTGACCTGATCGAAGCCATCTCCGAGCGGAGCTGACCCGGATCCACCACCGGTCGCCGCCCGCCGGCTCCGGCCGGCAGGGCGGCGACCGTACGAGGAGACGCCGTTGCGGCGTCAGAACGGCGGCGTCAGCGGCACCGTCTCGCCTCGGGCGATCGTCCGCACCGCCGAGACGAACCCGCGCCGCTTCGCTTCCGCCACGAAGTGCCGCAACGGAGAGCGGAACACCGGGTAGTCGTCGTAGTGGATCGGCACGGTCAGCTTCGGCCGGATCAGCTCCACCACGTCGGCGCCCTGCTTCGCGTCCATGGTGAGCAGGATGCCGGCGATCCGGGTACCGCCCAGGTGGATCAGCATCGCGTCGACGTCGGGGAACCGCCGTGGGATCTCCGCCAGCCGCGCCGTGCGCAGGGTGTCCCCGGTGACGTAGAGGCGGAACCGGTGAGCGCCCGCCCGTTCCAGGTCGATCATCGTACCCATCACCTCGGGTAGCAACCGGTCCAGCGGCCCCGGCCCGTGCTGGCCGGGCAGCGCGGTCAGGCGCAGCGTGCCGTCGCCCCGGCGCAGCTCGCGCGACTGCCAGGTGGGCAGGCCCTCGGCGGCCCCGAACCCCCAGCGGCGCAGCGTTCGGCCGGCCGCCGGGGTGGTGACGATCGGCAGTTCCCGGTCGAGTTCCCGGCGGGCCACCCGGTCGAAGTGGTCGCCGTGCAGGTGGGACAGGACCACCGCGTCCAGGGTGGGTAGCTGCGCGACGGTCAACGCCGGCTCGGTGCTCCGCTTCGACCACAACCCCTTGCCCAGGTACGCCCGCTGCCCCCGGTGCAGGAAATTCGGGTCGGTGAGCAGGGTGAACCCGCCGATCCGCAGCAGCGTCGTCGCGGTGCCGACGAACGTCACCTCAGCTGTGTCCATGGTCATCCCCGGTCCGTACCCTCGATCCGTCGGTCGAAGCCGGTGGCGGGTTGACGCCGGGCGGTGGCGGAAGACGGTCGACCAGCCGGGTGAGGGCCCCGTTGGCGAACGTCGCGCCCAGCGCCGACCCGGCGGCGATGCCCCACCCGACCGGGCCGAGTGGGGTGCAGCCGAAGAACTGGCTGACGCCGGGGGTCTGCACCACTGCGGCCAGCACCCCGATCGAGGCGGCGGTGGAGGCGAGCACGGTCGGAGCGGTTCCACCCGCCAGCACCGTCTGGCCGAGCTGGGTGCCGACCAGCGACACCAGCGCCACCGTGCCGGCCCGACGTTCCCGCCAGCCGGTGTGCCGGGCCAGGGTCCACCCGGCGGTCGCGCCCAGGGTGGTGGCGGCGGCCCGCAGGCTGATCTCCTTGGTCATCGTCTCGCCGAGGGAGGTGTCCGGGCCTTCCCGCAGCAGCCCGTCGGCGTGGTCCGCCCCGGGCGGCCGGACCGCGATGGCCAGCGCCGGCGCGAGGTCGGTGAGCAGGTTCACCAGGAGCAGTTGCCGGGCGGTCAGCGCCGAACGGCCGGTGATGGCGGCGGTCAGCACGCTGAACGCGATCTCGCCGAGGTTGCCGCCGACCAGGATGCTCAGCGCGTGGCGTACCGACGACCACATCGCCCGACCCTCCACCAGGGTGGCGATGATGGTCTCCAGCCGATCGTCGGTGACCACCAGGTCGGCGGCGGCACGGGCGGCGGGGGTGCCCCGCTGGCCGAGAGCGATACCGACGTCGGCCAGCCGGATCGCCGGCGCGTCGTTGGCGCCGTCCCCGGTCATCGCCACCGTTCGACCGTGCTTCTGCAACACCTGGATGATCCGCACCTTGTGCGCGGGGGTGCAGCGGGCCACCACGTCGGTGCGGGACAGCCGCTCGGCGAGGGCGTCGTCGTCGAGCCGGTCCAGTTCGGCGGCGGTGGCCACCCGCTGCTCTTCGTGATCCGGGCTGATGATCGAAGCGATCGCCGCGGCGGTCGCGGGATGATCGCCGGTGATCATGATGGTGTGCACGCCGGCCTGCCGGATCCGGCGCACCGCCGGCGCCGCGGACTCGCGTACCCCGTCGGCCAACGCCACGTAACCGACGAACACCAGGCCGGTCACCCGCTCGTCGGTCACCTGTTCGGCACCCGCGCGGCACTCGGCGACGGCGAGGATGCGGTGTCCCGCCCCGGCCCGGTCGGCGAGCATGGCGTGCAGCCCGTCCCGGCTCTCGTCGTCCAGCGGCTCGTCCCGCCCGTCGGGGGTACGCCACGCGCCGCACCGGGGTAGCACCGTCTCCGGTGCGCCCTTCACGCTGAGCAGCAGCCCGCCGTCGGCGCGTCCGACGGTGGCGTGGTAACCCCGGGACGGCTCGAACGGCAGGCCACCGACCGCCTCCCAGCCGTCCGCACCGGTCCGCTCGGTCACCCCGGCGTCCCGGGCACCGTACCGGACGGCCCGGTCGGTGTGCTGCGGCAACTCGTCCGGGTCATCCGCGTACGGGGTGGCGCGCAACGCGACGGCGAGGATGCTCCGCAACCCGTCGTCGAGTTGGTCCACCGGGGCGTACCGGTCGTCGTCGCCGACCCCGGCCAGCAGCAACCTGCCCTCGGTGAGGGTGCCGGTCTTGTCGAAGCAGAGCACGTCGACCCGGCCCAGCGCCTCGATGGTGCGCGGGTTGCGCACCAGCGCGCCGTGCTCGGCCAGCCGCCGGGCTGCCGCCAGTTGCGCCGCGCTGACCAGGAACGGCAAGCCCTCGGGCACCGACGCCACCGCCAGGTTCGCCGCGGTCGCCGCCGTCTCCGTCAGCGGTACGCCCCGCAGCAGCCCCGTCCCGGCGACCGCGATCGCCGAGCCCGCCGCCAGCGGCACCGCCGCGCTGGTCAGCCGGCCGAGCCGGGCCTCCACCCCGCTGGCCGGGGGCGCCTGCCGGGCCAGCGCCAGGCTGCGGCCGGCTTCGGTGTCGGCGCCGACCGCCACCACCACGGCGGTGCCGTGACCGGCCGCGATGGTGGTGCCCTCGTACAGCATCGAGTGCCGGTCGGCGACGACGGCGGCGACCACCGGCTCGGCCGACTTGTCCACCGGCAGCGACTCCCCGGTCAGCGAGGACTCGTCGGTTTCCAACCCGTCGCCGGTCAGCACCCGGCAGTCCGCCGGCACCGCGTCCCCGGTATTGAGGACGATCACGTCGCCGGGCACCAGGTCGTCGGCGGCGAGCACCTGCTCGGCGCCGTCGCGGCGGACCCGGGCGGTGACCGCCGAGCGGGACAGCAACGCGGCCAGGGACCGTTCGGTGCTGCGCCGGTGCACCGCCCCGACCAGCGCCGACCCGCCCACCACCCCGCCGACCAGGGCGGCGTCGGCCAGCGACCCGACGGCGGCCGACAGCACCGCCCCGGCGGCCAACACCGGGGTGAGCGGATTGGACAGCTCGTCGACGAAGGCGCGCAGCAAACCTCCCGAGCCGGGCGTACCCGTGGGGGTTCCGCCGTGCCGGCGGCGGGCCTCGGCGTCGGTGAGCCCGTCCGGTGTGGTGTCGAGGTGGCGCAGCACCGTCTCCACGGGCATCAGGTGCCAGGCGGTGGTGGCCGGCGCGGGCGTCCCGGTCGGGTCGGGCAACCGGTGCGCCCGCCACACGCCGTGCGCGAAGGCCAACGCGGCGGCCCCGTTCACCGCGGCCAGTGCCCGGCTGGGCAACTGTCTGGGGTCGGCGGTGAACGCGCCGAGCGCGCCGAGCCCGGTGCCGGCCATGGCGAAGTGGATGCTGCGCCGGGTCATCTGTCGGGCCGTCCCCACCGCCTCCATCAGCAACGCCGGGACCCGCAGGTCGGTGCCGACGAGCAGGTGGGCGCCCCAGGGCGGCAGGTCGTCCGGGGCGGCAATGCCGAGCCCACAGTCGGACGCGGCGAGTGCCGCCCGGTCGCCGGAGACCAGCATCACCACCGCGCCGTCGCGTTGCAGGGCACGCACCGAGTCGGCGAGCCGCGCCCCGCCGGGGAGTACGGCGTCGGCGAAGTCGTACCGCCGGGGGTCGTCGGCGGCCACCACCAACCGCAGACCGGCCTGCCGGGCGGCGGTGGGGAGCAGGTCGACACCGGGCGCGGGTTCCGGGGCGACCCGGATGACGGCGGCGAGCCGGCCGGCGTGGGCGAGGCCGAGGAGCAGGCCGCCGCCGGCGCGCAGTCGCCGGCTGTCCGGGGTGTCTCCCGGGTCGTCGGCGTCCAGTCCGCCCAGCGGCCCGAGCCGCCAGCCGTTCTCGTCCCGGACCGCTGCCGGCTCGTCCGGGGTGAAGAGGGCGAACGCGCGGGCCGCGACCTCGCCGGTGTCCGCCCCGGCCAGCGGAGCCAGGTCCGCCAGCACGCCCCGCTCCGAGCCGAGGACGGCGGCGTCCAGCACCACCGTGTCGATCCGGTCGAGTTCCCGCAGCACACTGCGGTCCATCGCGATCACGCCCCGACGGGCCAGTATCCGGCCGAGTTGGGCGGCGTACCCCTCACGGCCGCTGCCCGGGGCCTTGGGCAGCGAGGTCAGGCCGAGCGCGGCGGCCCGTTTCCAGCCGACGAGCGGGAACGCCGCCGCCGTGGCGACCGCGCCGGCCCCGAGCGCCCAGTTGACGTACCGTTCGGCGGGACCGTCCGGCTTCGGGCACGGCCGTTCGGCCGCCGGGGAGCGGGCGACGGCCCGCTCCGGATCCCCGGTCAGTCGCGGCTCGGCCCGGTTCCAGGCGGAGAGTTGCGCCCGGGCCTCACCCCACTGGACCATCCGCTGTACGCCGTCCAGCACGATCCCGGCCCAGCCGCCGGCGAGACCCTGCGCCACCGCCTCGGCCAGCGGGAAGATCACGTCGGCGCGGGGGTCGGCGCGCAGCCCCCGGTCGGCGAGGGCGTGCAGTTTCGGATGCAGGTCGACGGCGGTGAGCAACCCGGACACCTCACCGGGCACCGGGGCGAACGGCAGGATCCGGGTGGCCGCCGAGAGGGTCAGACCCAACGCGTCGGAGACCAGCGCACCCAGCGTGCGGGGGGTGCGCGGCCCCTCCTCGGGCGGGTGCGGCGGCGGGATGTCCGGGTCCGGCTCGTGCGGGCACACCCGTTCCGTTCGGGCCACCGTCGCGATCAGGTCACGCAGCGTCGGCTTCGGCTCCTCGACGGCCACCACCACCCGGCCGGAGGGGGCGTTCACCCGAGCCCAGGCCACCCCGGGTATCCGTTCCAGGGCCTGCTCGACCTGGCGGGCCAGCCGGTCGCCGCCGTCCTGGCAGACGCCGTGCACCTCGATGTGGTGCCGGCCGTTCCGGGACCAGACCCGGCGTTTGGTCAGGCCGGACGCGCGGACCAGCCGGGACGCGACCGCGCCGACGGTACGGGAGGCGTCGACGACCAGGGACGGCACCGGCGGACGCACCTGGTCGGCGAGTCGGCCCAACGTGGTCATCGAGCGGTACGGCCGAGCCGTCGGCCCCGCTCCCCGCCGTCCACGCCGCCGCTGCTGCCGTACGCCATCTCGCCTCCCGCGTTGTCCGGCGGCCTGCCTTCCCACCGTCACGTCCGTTATGCCGCCGGTACGGGGGAAGTTTCCGCAGCCGGTGGGGCATGGACGCCGGTGGCGGTGGAATCCGGGGACGACCGACGAGCAGGGGAGGCCCCGGATGAGCACGATCACGCGACATCTCAGCGGCGGTCACGAGACGGTGCACGCCTACAACCGGCGGGTCGAGGTGCCGGTGCTGGGTGCGGTGGCGGTGCCGCCGCCGGACAAGATCGCCTACTACGCCGGCCTGGGCGTGCTGGCCGCGTTCCAGGTCATCGAGTGGCCGCTGGCGCTGGTGATCACCGCCGGGCACCTCCTTGCCGACCAGCACCTCTCCGGTCTGGTCCGAGGGATCGGCGAGGCGCTGGAATCGGCCTGATGAGAGCTGGCTCACCATTGACCTCAAGTCGGGTTCAGGTCGCAGGCTGAACCCATGTCGATCGAACCGCTCCGGCACGCGACGAGTCGGGACCGCACCATCTGGTACCCGTACCGGCCCGGACGGCCACCGTCGCGTCCGCGGCGGACGCCCGGCTCGCTGGCCGGTCGGTGACGGCCACCGCGTCGGCCGAGGCACCCAGCCCGGTCGCCCACCTGTACGACCCGCGGCTGCGCGCGATGACCGTGGGCATCGTCGCGCTGGTGTCCCTGCTGGCCTTCGAGGCGCTGGCGGTGGGCACCGCGATGCCCACGGTCGCTCGGGCCCTGGACGGGCTGCCCCTCTACGCGCTCGCCTTCGGCGGCACCTTCGCCGCCGGGGTGTTCGCCATGGTGCTCTCCGGCATCTGGTGCGACGTGCGGGGGCCACGGGTGCCGATGTGGAGCGGCGTCGGGCTGTTCGTGGTGGGGTTGCTGCTGGCCGGCAGCGCGGCCGGGATGGGGCAGCTCGTCGTCGGTCGGGCGGTGCAGGGCTTCGGCTCGGGTCTGCTCTCGGTCGCGTTGTACGTCGTGGTCGGGCAGGCGTACCCGGAGCGGTTGCGACGGAAGGTGTTCGCCGCGTTCGCCGCCGCCTGGGTCGTACCGTCACTGGTCGGCCCGGCGCTGGCCGGGCTGATCGTCGAGCACCTGGGCTGGCGGTGGGTCTTTCTCGCCGTACCGGCGGTGGCGGTGCCGGCGGCGCTGCTGGTCCAGCCCGGTCTGCGGGGACTGCGCCCACCGGCCGTGGCGAGGCTGCCCGTCGGGGCGTTGGCGCGGATCGGTTGGGCGGCCGGGGCGGGGGTGAGCGCCGCACTGCTGCACCACGGGGGGCAGCAGCGCGGCGCGTCCGCCGTACCGCTGGTGGTGGCCGCGCTGGTCGGCCTGGCCTGCTGTGCGCCCCGGCTGCTGCCGGCCGGTTTCCTGCGGGCCGGGCGCGGCCTGCCCACGGTGATCGGGCTGCGCGGGCTCGCGGCGGCGGCGTTCGCGGGAGCCGAGGTGGTGATCCCGCTGATGCTCTCCCGGGAACGGGGTTTCTCGCCGACCTCCGCCGGTCTGGTGCTCACCGTCGGCGCGCTGGCCTGGTCGGTGGGCTCCTGGTTGCAGGGACGACTGCCCGCGCCCCGCTCGTCGGCGACATTCCCGCGCGCCGGCCTGGCCTGCGTCACCGTCGGCACGGCCTTGGTCACCCTGTCGGTGTGGCCGGCGCTGCCGGTGGCGGTCGCGGTGTGCGGCTGGGCGGTCGCCGGGGCCGGGATGGGGCTGCTCTACCCGTCGCTGTCGGTGCTCACCCTGGAGCTGTCCGCCCCGCAGGAGCAGGGGCGCAACAGTTCGTCGCTGCAACTGGGCGACTCGCTCTTCGCCGCCACCGTACTGGCGCTCACCGGTGCGGTGCTCGCCGCCGGCCCGGTGCCCGGACCGGGTGAGTACGCCGCGATGCTCGCCGTGGCCGCGTCCTGCGCTCTCCTCGGCCTCATCCTGGCCCCCCGCGTCACCCTGTCACGCTGATCCGCCCTGCCGGTCATGAGATTGGCCGTCCGCGGTGTGGGGGGCGGTGTCAGACGGCAAGTTCATGATCGACGGCTTGATCGGGCGTGACGGAACCGGGCGGGCGGCCAGGATTGGGTGGTGGACTTCCTGACCATCCTGCCGATGGCCGTGGTGATGGTGGCGGGTACGCAGCTGGTGGCAGCGGTCTTCCTGGCCAGCGCGGACCGGCCGCGTCGTGCCTCGGCCGGCTTCCTGGCGGGCGCCGCCGCCGCGGTCGTGCCCGTCACGACGCTCGCCTGGCTGGTCACGAAGGACATCAAGGGCGCGGTCGGCGGCTCCGGCCACCGGGCCGGCCGGAGCCCGGTGGAGACCGCGATCGACGGGGTGGTGCTGGCGCTGCTGGTGGTGCTGGCGGTGGTGGTCTTCCTCCGCCGGCACCGGGCCGGCAGCCCCGGCTGGATGGGCAAGCTCCAGCACGCCGAACCCGGGTACGCCTTCCGGCTCGCGCTGGCCCTGTTCCTGGCGATGCCCTCCGACGACCTCACCATGCTGACCGTCGGGGCCAGCGCCGCTCGGCACGACCTGCCGTGGTGGCACCTGCTGCCGTTCATGCTGCTGACCCTGCTGCTGCTCGCGTCACCCCTGCTCGCGCTGGTGCTGCTCGGACGACGGGCCGCGCGGGTGCTGCCCAGGATCCGTGACTGGGCGTACCACCACTCGTGGATCGTCAGTGAGATCGTCATCGGGTTCTTCATCCTGATCACCGGGGCCGACCTGATGGGGTGAGACGTGCCTCCGTGTCACGATCGGCTCTCCCGATCCGTCGACCGCCCGGAAGGGGTGATGTTCGTGAAGGTTCTGGTGACCGGGGCGACTGGCATGCTGGGACGGGCGGTGCTGCCAAGGTTGCGCGCCGACGGGTTCGACGTACGGGCGACGAGCCGGCGGCCACGCCACGACCCGGGGGCGGACTGGGCGGTGGTGGACCTGGCCACCGGGGCGGGGCTGACCGAGGCGGTGACCGGTGTGGACGCCGTACTGCACCTGGCGTCGCTGCCGAACAGCCGGCACACCCACCGGGTGGACGTGCTCGGCACCCGCCGTCTGGTGCTCGCCGCCGGGCGGGCCGGGGTCGGTCATCTCGTGTACGTCTCGATCGTCGGTGTCGACCGGGTGCCGTACCGCTACTACCGGCACAAGCTGGCGGCCGAACAGGTGATCGCCGCGGGCCCGGTGCCCTGGACGGTGCTGCGCGCCACCCAGTTCCCGCCGTTCCTGGAGGTCCTGCTGCGCGCGGCGAGCCGGTTCGGCCCGGTGGTCGGCGACCCGGCGGTGCTCGCCCAACCCGTCGACCAGCACGAAGTCGCCGGCCGGCTCGCCGAACGGCTCACCGCTGGGCCGCTGCGTGGCGTCGAGGAGTACGGCGGGCCGCAGGTGCTCCGCTTCGACGAGGCGGTACGCGCCTGGCAGGCGGCGCGGGGATCGCACCGTCCGCTGCTGCCGGTGCGGTACCCGGGCCGGCTCGGTCGGGCGCTACGCGAGGGTGGTTTGACCACCACCGCCACCCCGACCGGCACCCGGACCTGGGCCGATCACCTCGCCGACACGTACGGGCGAACCGGCGCGAGATGAAGCTTTTCCTCGTTCGTGTTCGCCATACCGTGACGGCATGCTCATGTTCATCGCCACCGTCATCCTCTACGTCTTCGGGTTCGTCTTCCTGTACGGCGTGATCCGGCTCGCGGTCCGGCACGGCATGGAGGACCTGGAGGCAGGACGTCCGCAGGCGTTGCGCACGGCGCAGAACGCCGCCGCCGCCGACCGCGCGTTCCTGCGTGACAACGCCTTCCTCAGCGGCAACTGACCCCACTCGCCCCACGCGTGGCGCGGCGGGTGGGGCGTCGCGACGGATGGCATCGCGGTATGCGCCAGGTGGCGGTGTCAAGCGCCGCTGAGCCGCCACCTGCCGCGACGGGAGAGCGCGGGCCCGGCGAGAAGCGGCATGGGAGGTGACGCGGACCGTCGGGCGGATGGCAGGATCGCATCCGTGATGGGGACGCTGAAGACCGAACCCGCCCGGAGCCGCCCCGACCTGCTGGCGCCGCCGGTCGCCGCCGCGTTGGCACAGTGGCCGGCGGACGCGCCGATCGACGCGGACGACGTGCTGGTCGCCCCGATCGACGCCGACCTCGCCGACACGGCGGCGTTCTGCGCGACGTACGAGGTGGGGCTGGACGTGTCCGCCAACTGCGTGGTGGTCGCGGGCCGGCGCGAGGGCGGCATCCGCTACGCCGCCTGTGTCGTGCTGGCCACCACCCGCGCCGACGTCAACGGCACCGGCCGACGGACGCTCGACGTACGCAAGGCCAGCTTCGCGCCGATGGCCGACGCGGTGGGCATGACCGGCATGGAGTACGGCGGGATCACCCCGATCGGGCTGCCGGAATCCTGGCCGATCCTGGTCGACGCGCGGGTGATCGCCGCTCCGCACGTGATCGTCGGATCCGGCGTACGACACAGCAAGATCGTCATCCCCGGGCCGGCGCTCGGTGCGCTGCCCGGGGCGACGGTGCTGGAAGGGCTGGCCAAGCCCGTCCAGTGATTGGCGTATGTCAATGTTGTTGCACGTGAAACATCGAACTCCGGCCCCGAGGTCCGCTGTCCCGAGGCGGACCGGTCACTCGGCGGTGGTCTCGCGCTGCGCGACCTCGCGCAGCGCGCCGAGCAACGTCTCCGGCTCCTGCGCGCCGCTGACCGCGTACCTGCCGGCCAGCACGAAGGTCGGCACACTGCGTACGCCGAGCTGGTGGGCGGCGGACAGGTCGGCGGCCACCTCGCGCCGGCCCAGGTTCGACGCCAGGTGTTCCCGGACCTCGGCCCCGTCCAGGCCCGCGTCGACAGCGAGCTCGACCAGGGCGTCCCGCGAACCGATGTCCACGCCGTCGGCGAAGTGCGCCCGATAGAGCGCCTCGACGACCTGCCCGGCGCGCCTCCGCGCGGCGGCGAACCGGATCAGTCGGTGCGCCTCGAAGGTGTTGGCGTACACCGCGCGGTCGAAGCGCATCTCCAGGCCCACGCCGGCCGCGACCTGCGTCACCTGGGCGGCCGCCGCCTCGGCCCGCTGCGGGCCGCCGAACTTGTCGGCCAGCGCGTCGAGCAACGGGCGGGGCTCGGTGACCGGCGCCGGGTCGAGCTGGAACGGCCGGTACGTGACGGTCACCTCGCCGTCGTACGACTCCAGGGCCCGCTCCAGCCGGCGCTTGCCGATCCAGCACCAGGGGCACACCACGTCGGCGTAGATCTCGATCTCCATGGTCGAGATGAACGCCGAGGTCAACCGGCTTGTTCCCGGACCTGACGCTGGAGCCGGGCGAGGATCGCCATGCCGCCGCGTACCCGCAATGGGCTGATCGCCTGGGCCAACCCCATCCGCTGATACAGATCGCCGGGCACGGCCAACACCTCGGCGACGCTCGCCCCGGCCAACCCCTCGGCGAGGATGCCGGCGAAGGCTCGGGTGGTCGGCGCCTCGGGCGGACAGTCGAAGACCGTACTGACCGTGCCGTCCGGGTTCACCTCGGCCCGCAGGAAGAAGGCGGTCTGGCACTCGGGCACCTGCTCCAGGTCGTCCCGGTCCGTCCCGGCCGGCAGCGGCGGAATGACGTCGGCGTAGTCGAGCAGCATCTCCAGCACCACGTCGCGCGGCGCGGCGGCGAACTCCTCGACGATCTCGGCCAGCTTCGTCGGCATCTCGGGCATCCCGCCAGGTTACGCCGCGCCCAGCAGTCGATCGGGCCGCGCCTTTCGGACGCGGCCCGGCCGGTCAGCCGTTCGGCGCGGCCTCGCTGATCTCGGCGAGCGCCGAGTTGGGATCGAGCTGCCTGGCCATGTCACCGAGGGAGACGATGCCGACCAGCTTGCGATCGCTGTCGCAGACCAGCACCCGCCGGATGTTCCGTTCGCGCATCAGCGCGGCGGCCTCCGCCGCCGTGCAGTGCTGTTCGATCATCACCACCTCGCGGGTGACGATCGAACCGATGGTGGTCGCCGCCGGGTCGCTGCGCTCGGCGACCGCCCGCACCACGATGTCCCGGTCGGTGAGCAGCCCGGCGAGGGTGGCGCCGTCGGTGACCACCACGTCGCCGATGTCCGCCTCCTTCATCACCCGCGCCGCCTCGTCGAGGGTGGTCTCGGCGGGCAGGTAGACCACCTGCTTCGTCATCACGTCACTGACCCGGAACATGGCAGCCTCCACTACACCAACGTCGATCCCGTTGCGGTACCCCGTGGCGTGTCGGCTACACCCCGTTGCGGGGATGCTCGAGCACCTACCCGTCGGAGCCGCTACCGGGTCCGCAGCAGCGCGGTCGAGGTACGAAGCAACATCAGCGCAGCGTACGGTCGGGGTCGCCGGCCGGCGATCCGAATACCGTCCGCCCCGGCGATTCTGTTCCGATGTGACGGCAACCCCGGCGGCCCGCACCGGCGTCTGGGGGGTCGTCGGAAACCCTCTACCAGGATCGGCTTGTGTGGACCCGCTGCTGAGTGAGTTCGACTTGTTCGTCCGTACCCGGACACCGGCGTTGCTGCGGTCGGCGTACCTGCTGACCGGGGACCAGCACCTGGCCGAGGATCTGGTGCAGTCGGCGTTGGCCCGCACCCACCGGTCGTGGAGCCGGCTGTACGACACGGGCAACGCCGAGGCGTACACCCGTAAGACCATGTACCACCTACAGGTTTCCTGGTGGCGCCGCCGTCGCGTCGCCGAGGCGGTGACCGGTGAGCTGCCCGAGCCCCGGCGGCACGACGGCGACCATGCCAGTCAGACCACCCTGCGCCTCACCCTGCGGGCCGCACTGGCCCGGCTCTCCGCGAAGCAGCGCGCCGTGCTGGTGCTGCGCTTCTTCGAGGACCGCAGCGAAGCCGAGGCCGCCGAGATGCTCGGCGTCACCGTCGGCACCGTCAAGAGCCAGACCTCCAAGGCCCTGGCGAAGTTGCGGGCCGTCGCACCGGAACTCGCCGACCTGTACGTCCTGGAAGGAAGCGCCCGATGAACGACCAGCGTCTCCGGCTGGACCTGGCCGATCTGGCCGAGGAGGCCACCCCGGTCGACCTGCGCGACCGTGTCCTGCGCACGTCACGCCGGCTCGGCATCCGCCGGGCGGTCGCCAGCTCGGCCGCGGCGGTGGCGCTGCTCGGCGCGGCCACCGGCACCGCCTTCGCGATCCAGCCGGGCGTCACCCCGGACCCGACGCCCGGCAATCCCCCGCCCGTCGCCGCCAGCCCCAGCCCCGCGGACCGGTGGGTGAACGTGGGGCGGGTCTTCTACCTCCCGACGGTCAGCGACCAGGCCAGCATCCCGCTGTCGGCCTGGCGGCCGGGGGGTGAGCTCAGCACACTGGTCGACCTGCCCGGATCGGTGCTGGGGACCAACGCGGCGGTCTCCCCCGACGGCACGCGGGTGGCGTGGGTCCAGGACACCGAACTCATGCTGGCCGATGTGGACGGACCGGGTCGGCGGGTGGTCACCGCGCGTGTGGAGGGGGGGAGCTGCTGGGGGCCGTCCTGGTCACCCGACTCCCAGGCGCTCACCGTGGCCGTCTCGCACAAACCGGGTGTTCCGCTCGCGCTGCTGCACGGTTTGGTCGACATCAGGACGGGCACGTTCACCAGCCTCAAGATCGAGGCGGACAGCTGCCACCCGGTCTGGTCCGCGGACGGTCGGTTCCTCGCGTACACCGACGGCAAGGGCCAGGTGGTCGTCACGAACCGGAAGAGCATGGCGACCCGTGTGGTGCCGAGACTGGGGGGCGGCAACCACTACTACAGCTACGACGTGGCCAGCCTGTCGCCGGACGGCTCGCGGGTTGCGTTGCTGCGGATCGACTACAAGCAGGAAGGCGGGGACACCGGTCGGAACCTGAGCGTCAACATGATCCTCGACACGCGTACCGGCGCGAGCGTCGCGCTGCCGCTGGGTGGGCGGAAGTTGCTCCAGGCGTACTTCCTGCCGGACGACAGGCTGGTGGCGCGGGTGAGTGGGACGGACGGCACCCGCCTTCTGCTGATCGACTCCGACGGGCGCCGGGTCACCGAGGCGGTTGAGCCCGCAGCGCTGCGGAACCACCAGATCCTCGCCGTCACCTCGTCCTGACCGGCAAGACGCCCGGTGCGACGGCGGGTGACGGTTGCCGGCAGAGGTCATTGTCACGTGTCGGACATCGGCGTCGTCTCCGGCAACCCTCCCCGACCGGACAACCGTCTGGGAGGTATCAGCAACCGATGCCGGAGGCGACGCGATGACCATCGACCTGTCCGACCGTACCGCCCGTCCCGCGCGGCACCGCACCGGTCGGTACGCGATGACCGCGGCCGCCGCGGTGCTGGTGATCGTCGTCGGCCTGGCCTACCTGCCCGGCGTACGCCGGTCCGCAGCCGCGCCGTCCGCCGCTCCCGTTCCGATCCTGCCGGCGACCACACCACCATCGTCCGCCGGGCCGGCCGGATCCGCCTCGGCCCCACCGGCTGCCGCCGTCACCCCGACCGGCGACCCGTCGGCGATCGGTCGGATCTTCTACCTGCCGGCCGAACACCTCGCCGGTCGGGAGGTCCGGCTACGGTCGTGGCGGCCCGGGCAGAAGCCGCAGACCCTGGCCGCGCTGCCGCAGGTGGCGGCGCTGGCCAACGCGAGCGTCTCGCCGGACGGCCGGCGGGTCGCCTGGGTGGACCCCGAACGGGCGGCCACCCTCTTCGTGGCGGACGTGGACGGCTCGCGGAAGCGGGCGCTGGCCCGGCACGTGGACCAGTTCTGCGTCACGCCGACCTGGTCGCCGGACTCGCAACACCTGCTGTTCCGGGCGGCCGACCCGATGGGTACCCCCGGCCGGTTCGGGGTGGTGGACACCCGCGCCCGCAGGGACGCGGTCCGGTGGTGGGACGTCGAACCGCAGGCGTGCCACGCGCTCTGGTCCGCCGACGGTCGGACCATCGCCATGAACAGCGCCACCGGGGTGACCCTGTTCGGCCCGGACGGCACCAGCCCTCGCCCGGTTCCGCACCTGTCCGGTCCCGCGCCCTGGCGCTGCACCCACATCGCCAGTCTCTCCCCAGACGGCAGCCGGATCGCGCTGTTCCGTACCCGACCCGACGAGCAGGCGGGAGAGGTCGGCCGGATGCTCATGGTCAACGCGGTGCTCCAGACGCGGACCGGGCGGGAGATCACGCTGCCGACCGGGGGCCGGGAGATCCGGCAGGCGTACTTCCGGCCGGACGGTTTGCTGGTGCTGCGGGTACGCGCAGGAACCGGCTACGCGCTGCTGCTGGTGGACCGGGCCGGGCGTCAGGTCTCTGCCGTCATCGAGTCCGCTGACTGGCGGGACTGGCAGATCGTGGCGGTCACCGGGTAGGTGGCCCGCCTGCTCCGAGCGCGAAGATCGCTATATTCCCCGGCATGGATACCCCCCTCCGTCGGCGGCACCTCATCGCCGGACTCGTCGCCACCGTGCTCGCCGCCACCGGCGGGCTACTGGCGGCGCCCGCCCCGGCGCAGGCAGCCGATGCCGCGCACCGTTCCCTGCGTACCGCCGACAACCCGGACTGGATGCGGCACCTGCCGGACGCCACCAGCCTCGCCGCCCTCTCCCTGCCCGGCACCCACGACACCCTCGCCATCCACGGTGGAGCCTGGACCCAGACCCAGGAGAACCACGGCAACAGTGCCGCCACCCTCGCCGTCCAGCTCCGAGCCGGCGTGCGGGCCGTCGACATCCGCGCCCGCATCAACGAGGGCAACACCCTCACCATCCACCATGGCGGCACCTACCAGCAGGCCAACTTCGACGACGTGCTGAACGTCCTCGGCTCGTTCCTCGCCACCCGGCCCACCGAGACCGTGGTCATGCGACTCAAACACGAGTGCACCGGGGAGTTCGGCTCCTGCACCGACGCCAGCGGGCAGCTCGGCTTCGCCGACGTCTTCGACCGCTACCGCGCCGCCCGGCCCGGCCTGTTCTGGGTGCCCTCGGTGAACCGGTGGACCGGGGCCGCCGTGCCCGCCCTCGGCGCGGTCCGGGGCAAGGTCGTCCTCGCCGTCCTGCACGGCCCGCGCGGCGGCCGGCATGGGCAGTACGGGCTGGCCCAGTTCGCCGACTGGGGCCACGGCTCCTCCACCTACGTGCAGGACGAGTACCACGTGCCGAACGTCGGGGCGATCGCCACCAAACGCGACCGGGTGCGCCGGCACCTCGATGCGACCAGCGCCGGTGACCCGACCCGGATGTACGTCAACTTCGCCAGCGGGGGGAGTGTGTTCGCCACCCCGGAGGCGGTGGCCGGCGGCGCGCTCGGCGTGCAGGGGGTCAACCCGTTCCTGTTGACGTACCTCAACGAGGGGCCGGAGGTGCACCCGCCGGTCCGCCGTACCGGAATGCTGATGATGGACTTCCCCGGCGGTGGCCTGATCGACCGGATCATCGCGGCGAACGCCGGCCTGACCTCCTGAACAATTCTTGATCAACTCTGACTGGCCAAGTCCGGGGGCGTGGCGTAGCGACCGGGACACGCGGTGGCAAACTGGTCGCCGCAGGCAACCGGACGAGGGAGGCGGCGTGCGCTGGCGCAGCTTCGTGGCGGTGGGGGACAGCTTCACCGAGGGCATGGACGATGCGTACCCGGACGGCACCTACCGGGGCTGGGCGGACCTGGTGGCGACCCGGCTGGCCGCCGAGGCCGGCCCGGACTTCGGCTACGCCAACCTGGCGATCCGGGGTCGGCTGTTCCCCCGCGTGGTGGCCGAGCAGGTGCCCGCAGCCCTGGCCATGAAGCCCGACCTGATCAGCTTCGCGGCCGGCGGAAACGACATTCTGCGCCGCAGCTTCGACCCGCACACGCTGGTCAGCCGTTTCGACGAGGTGGTCGGCCGGCTCCGCTCCGGTGGCGCCGACGTGATCCTGTTCCGGTTCGCCGACGTGATGGCCCGGCTACCCGGCCAGCGGCTGGTCGCGCCGCGGGTCGAACTGCTCAACCGGGCCGTCGGGGAGACCGCCGAGCGGCACGGTGCGATCCTCGTCGACCTGTACGCCGACGACACGTTCCTCAATCCGATGCTGTGGAGCACCGACCGGCTGCACCTGTCCGCCGCCGGGCACCGACGGGTGGCCGGGCAGGTGCTGACCGCGCTCGGGGTCGGCTGCGACGAGGAATGGCTGCTCGTCCCCGAGCGGCCCGCACCCACGCCCTGGCTGGCCGCCCGCGCCGCCGACCTGCGCTGGGCCGGCCGGCACCTCGCCCCGTGGCTCAGGCGACGGCTGACCGGCCGCTCCTCCGGCGACCTGGTCACCGCCAAGCGCCCGATGCTCGGCCCGGTCACCGAGTGACCGTACGCACCGTCCACGCCGCCACCCGGCTCAGGACGACTTTCGACGAGCACCCCCTACCCGACCGGGCGGTGCTGGTCGCCGGCGACCGGATCGAGGCGGTGGGGTCGCTGGGAGAGCTGACCGAGGCGTACCCGGGCGTGCGGGTGCGGTGGTGGCCCGGCACCCTCGGTCCGGCGCTGGTGCACGACGGGCCGCTGCCCCCCGCACCCAGCCCGCGTGAGCGGGTGCACGCGCTGTTCCGGGCCGGGGTGGCGGCGGTGCCCGCCGCGTTCCTGACCGACCCGGGGCTGCGGGCCGCCGCCGTCCGTAACGGTCTGGCGGTGCTCGACCGGCCGCGCCCGCCGGTGGTGGTGACCGGCGGGCGGGCCGACCTGGCCGTCCTCGCCGACGACGGCACCTGCCTGGCCACGGTGGTCGCCGGCCGGCTGGTGCACCGCCGGGCCTGACCGGTCAGGAGGCGAACCGCACCCAGGTGCGTTCGGTGCCCGAGCCGGCGCCCAGCGCCTTCGGGCCGCCGTAGTCCAGCTCGATGGTGCCATCGGCCAGCACCCCGACGCCCGGGCCGGTCGACCCCACCCGGTTTCGGAGTTCGGGGCGGTCGACGTAGCGGCCCTCGACGATGAAACCGACGGTTCCGTACACGCCGCCGACGATCAGCAGCCCGTCGTCGAGTGCGGCCACCGATCCCGTGTCGTCCGGCAGGCCGGGAAGCTCCCGCCAGCTGTCCCCGGTGAGCTGCCACAGCGGCTTGCGCTGTTGGAAGCCGGCCAGCCAGACGTGCCGGCCGTCCGGTGACACCAGCAAGCTGAGTTCGCCCGGGACCGAAGGCAGCTTCCGCCACCGGTCCGTCGCCGCACTGCCGCGGACCAGCACGATCGTCCGGCCCTCCTGGTGGACCGCCAGCCACAGCCGCCGGTCGCCACCCTCGGCGAGCTGGTGGGGCTGGGTGGTCCGCAACTGCACCGGAGGCTGGTCGGGCAGCCGACGCTGCCCGACCGTCGCCAGCACCTGACGGGTGCAGGCAGGCCCCGGGTCGACCACGGTCAGCGCGGTGGCGTCCGCGCAGCGGAGCAGATAACCACTGAGGGTGGCCAGCGCCCGCTGCGCCGGCAGAGGCGGGGAATCCCGAGGATGTTCGGTGAAGGTCCGGCCCCCGTCGGAGGTCACCAGCCAACCCGTCTGCGCCATCACGGCCAGCGTCCCGCCGTCCGGGCCGGGGATCAGCTGAAGGTGACCGCGGATGCGGTCCGGGACGGCGTTCGTCCGCCAGGTCAGGCCGGCGTCGTCGGTTCGTACCACCGCGGAGCGGCACTCCGAGGCTGGACCACCACCGAGCGCACAGGTGCTGAACAGGGCCCAGCCGGTGCGGGCGTTCACAAACCGCAGCTCCTGCAGCGTGCCGGGTGCTCCGGAGGGCGCGATCCGGCGTACCACCGGCTCGTCCGACGGGCTGGGCGAGGTGGTGGGCATCGGCGACGGAGTCGGCGCGTCGTCCCTGTTGGCCAGGGCGAACGCGCCGGCAGGGCCGCCCAGCAGCAGCGCCGCCACAGCGGCCAGGAAGCCCCGGCGACGGCGCCGGAGCACCCGGGCCCGTCGCCGCGCCGCGGCCACCCCCGGAGGACGGAAGATCGTCAGGGCTTCCGCCTCGAACTCGGCGAACATCCGTTCCACCGTGCGCTCAGGCATCGGGGGCCTCCTCCGAGAAGTAGGTGGCCAACGCGGCGCGTCCCCGGGAGAGCCAGGAGCGGACGGTGCCCTCCGCCGCACCGGCCTGCTCGGCGATCTCCCGGACGCTCAGCTGGCCCAGGTGGTGCAGCACGATCGCCTGCCGTTGCGCGGCAGGCAGGGTGGCCAGGGCCCGGGTCAGCGCGACCCGGTCCGGGCCCGGACCGGGCACGTGTTCCTCCCGCTGCCGGGCCAGGTGCCGCACGGCGGTCCGCATCCGGCGTAACCGGCTGGTCGCCAGGTTCCAGGCCACCCGTCGGACCCAGGCCGACGGATCGTCGTACCCGCTGACCCGGTCCCAGCGTTCCAGCGTCCGGCAGAACGCCTCCTGGGTGAGGTCCTGCGCCTCGGCGTGGTCCCCCAGGTACGCGTAGAGCTGCACCGCGATCCGATGGAAGTGTGCCTGGTAGAAGTCGGTGAACTCCCCGGCTGACGCGGCGTCCGGGGGTGCCCCGGTCTGCTGCCGTACGGTCATGTCGATCCTCTGTGGTCGGCGGGTCCCGCGCCTGACACGTGTGGGCGGCCGGTTCCGCTGCACCCCGACGGGCGGCCGACCCGGCTCGCTGCATCCGATGGCCCTCGGCCGGAGCCGATCCGGCGTACCTTGGGGATCATGCCTGTGCCGAGTGATCCGAATCCCCGCCTCCAGTCGTACGCCGACCCGCAGCGCCTCGTCACCACCGAGTGGCTGGCCGAGCACCTGGGCGACGAGGGCCTCGTCGTGGTCGAGTCGGACGAGGACGTGCTCCTCTACGACACCGGCCACATTCCGGGCGCCGTCAAGGTCGACTGGCACACCGAACTCAACGACCAGGTCACCCGCGACTACCTCGACGCGGCCAGCTTCGCTGAGTTGTGCGCCGCGAAGGGCATCGGCCGCGACGACACCGTGGTCTTCTACGGCGACAACTTCAACTGGTGGGCCGCGTACGCCCTCTGGGTCTTCTCGCTTTTCGGTCACCCGGACGTGCGGCTGCTCGACGGTGGCCGGCAGAAGTGGGTGGCCGAGGGGCGCGAGCTGACCCGGGACAAGGTCACCCGTTCGCGTGCCGAGTACCCGGTGCCGCAGCGCGACGACGCGCCGATCCGGGCGTACCGGGAGCAGGTGATGGCGCACGTCGCCGCCGGCCGGCCGCTGGTCGACGTGCGGTCGCCGGGCGAGTACACCGGCGAGATGCTGCACATGCCGGACTATCCGCAGGAGGGCGCGCTGCGCGGCGGGCACATCCCGGGTGCGGTGAACAAGCCGTGGAAGTCCGCCGCCAATGAGGACGGCACGTTCAAGTCCGCCGACGAGTTGCGCGCGATCTACGCCGACCAGCTCGGGTTGAGCCCGTCGGACGACGTGGTGGCGTACTGCCGGATCGGCGAGCGGTCCAGCCACACCTGGTTCGTGCTGCGGCACCTGCTGGGCTACCCGCAGGTGCGTAACTACGACGGCTCGTGGACCGAGTGGGGCAACCTGGTCCGCGCCCCCGTGGTCAAGGGTGACCAGCCGGGCGGCTTGTCCCGCTGACCCGCCCCGCCGGCCGGGTGGACCGGGCGGTGGCGCGAATGCGGCAGGTTGCGGTGTCCCGATGCCCGGTGGCCTCGATCTGCCGCATTCGGCGCGGGTCACTGCGGGCCGGTTGGTTAGGCTGCCCGGATGGGGCAGGTGTGGCGGGAGTGGGGTGACGTGCTGCTCGCCACCCTGGTCGCGGCACCGGTGACGGTACTGCTCACGGCGCTGCTGGCCACGGTACGGCGGGACGCGCCCAGCCCCGCCGAGGCGTGGTGGCGCAGCGTCGCCGAGGTGGGCACCGTCGCCGGGACGCTGCCCTGGGTGTGGATGATCCTCACCCCGCGCGACGTGCCCGGCGAGGTCAAGCTGGTGCCGCTGGTCGACGTCGTCGACCTGCTCGACGACGGCCTGACCACCGTCGTGGTCCAGGTCGTCGGCAATCTGCTGGTCTTCGCCGCACTGGGCTTCCTCGCCCCGGTGCGCTGGGCCGCCCTGGCCGGCGTCGGCCGGATTTTCCTGCTCGGCGTGGCCGGCTCCGCCCTGGTCGAGTGGTTGCAGTACGCGCTCGACCTGGGCCGGGTCACCTCCGTCGACGACGTGCTGATCAACGCGAGCGGGGCGGCCCTGGCCGCACTGGCGTCCCGCCGCTGGTGGGTGGGGCGTCGACGGGTGCCGCAACGGCCGGCCGCAGTGCCCGCCACGCCGCGAGCGTGACCAGCACGAAGATCACGGCCACCGCCACCACCACCGGCCCCACCCCGTACGCGGCGCCGGCCAGCCCTGCCACCGTCGCGCCGACCGGCGCGGCGAGCAGGGTCATCGTCCGCCGGGCCGCGCCGACCCGACCGAGCAGCCCGGCCGGCACCCGAGCCTGGCCGTACGCGGCCCAGAGGCTGTTCCACAGCGTGCCGCCCGCGCCGAAGACCGCCAGCGCCAACCCACCGATCACCGGCTGCCGGACCAGCGCGAACACCGCCAGGGCGGCGGACTGCGCCACGAGTGCCGCGCGCAGCACCGGCACCGTGCCCAGCCGGGCGGCCAGCCGGCCTGCGGTCAACGCCCCGGCCAGCCCGCCCAGCACCACCCCGGCCAGGAACAACCCGTACCCGGCGGCCGGTATCCGCAGCACGTCCAGCACGTAGAGCACCAGCACCGCCAGCAGCGCGCCGATCGCCAGGTTCGCGCCCCCGCCGAGCAGCGCCAACCGCCACATCAGCCGGTCGCCCCGCAGCCACGCCACCCCGGCCAGCGCCTCCCGGCGGAGCCCGCCACGCCCGGCCGGGCCCGGCGCGTGAGCCCGGACGGGCTGCCCCTGCTCGCCGGGCCGGACCCGGCCGCGATCATCCCGCCGCCCGGCCGGAAGGGCGAGCACCAGCAGGGCCGCCACGGCGAACGTGAGGGCGTCGACCGCGAAGGGAAGGGCCGCCGACACCGTGAAGAGGACGCCGGCCAGCGGGGCGCCGAGGAACCCGGCGGCGACCGCCGTGCCGGCCTGGAGGCGCCCGTTGGCGGCGGGCAGGGCGGCCGGGACGACCACGGTCGGCAGCAGCGCGAACGCGGCGGCGTCGAAGAACGTGCCGAGCGCGGCCAGCAGGAGCGCCGCCGCCACCAGCACCACGACACCGGCCCGGTCCACCGCGACCGCCACGGCGAGCGCCGCCACCACCGCCGCCCGCGCGGCGTCCACCACCGCCATCGTCCGGCGCCGGTCCCAACGGTCCGCGTACACCCCTCCGAGCAGGCCGAACAGCAGCGGCGGAAGCTGCCCCGCGACGGTCACCACGGCCACCGTCCGGGGGTCGCGGGTCAGCGTCGCGGCCAGCAGGGCCAGAGCCGGCGTACGCACCGAGTCGCCGAATCGGGAGGCGACGGCGGCAGACCAGAGCAGTCCGAAGTGGAGGCCGAGCCGGTGGGTGGTCATGTCGGGGGAGCCTGGACCCTCGACCCGATCGAGGGTCAAACGGGGCGGACACCGTCGGCGCTCACCGGTACGGTGAGCGCCGGAATCCGACCGGGGAGAGCGCGTGGACCGCACCTTCCAGGTCGACCTGCGTGGCGTGGTCGACCTGCTCAGCCATCACCTCTACGGCAGCCCACGGGTGTACGTCCGGGAGCTGCTCCAGAACGCCGTCGACGCGATCACCGCCCGGCGCGCGTCCGAGCCGGACGCCCCGGCCCGGGTACTGGTCGAGCCACCCGAGCTGACCGGCGACGGCACACTGCGGGTGCATGACACCGGCGTCGGGCTCACCGAGGCGCAGGTGCACGAGCTGCTGGCCACCATCGGCCGTAGCTCGAAGCGGGACGAGCTGGGCTTCTCCCGGCACGAGTTCCTCGGCCAGTTCGGTATCGGCCTGCTCTCCTGTTTCCTGGTCGCCGACGAGATCCGGGTGGTCACCCGGCACCGCGACCAGCCCACCGTGCTCTGGACGGGCTGGTCGGACGGTCGGTACGCAGTCGCGCTCGCGCCGGCCGACCAGCAACGCGCCGAGACCGGCACCACGGTGACCCTGGTGCCCCGGCGCGACGCCGACCAGTGGCTCGGTACGCCGACGGTCGTCGAGCTGGCCCGCCTCTACGGCAGCCTGCTGCCGGTCGACGTCCGGGTCGGCGACACACCCACCACCGCCGGCCCGCCGCCCTGGCCGACTCGGCCGGACGCGCCGCTGGACCGGCCGGCCCTGGTCCGGTACGCCGAGCGGACCCTCGGCTTCACGCCGTTCGACGTGCTGCCGTTGGCGGTGCCCGAGGCGGGGCTGACCGGGGTGGCGTTCATCCTGCCGACTCCGGTGAACCCGGCCGCCCGCGCCGGCCACCGGGTGCACCTCAAGCGGATGCTCCTCACCGAGCAGGCCGACGGCCTGCTGCCGGACTGGGCGTTCTTCGCCCAGTGCGTGGTGGACGCCACCGAGCTGCGTCCCACCGCCAGCCGCGAGTCGCTGTACGAGGACACCCTGCTCGCCGCCACCCGGGAGGCGCTGGGCGACCAGGTGCGCGGTTGGCTGGTCCGGCTCGCCCAGCACGCCCCGCGCCGGCTCGCCGAGTTCCTCCAGGTGCACCACCTCGGCGTCAAGGCGCTGGCCCTGCACGACGACGAGATGCTCCGCCTGGTCGACCAGTGGTGGCCGATGGACACCAACGTCGGCACGCTCACCCTCGCCGAGTTCCGCCAACGGCACGGCCTCATCCGGTACGCGGCCGGTCTCGACGAGTTCCGACAGCTCGCCGCCGTCGCCGCCGCGCAGGACCTGGCCGTGGTCAACGGCGGTTACACGTACGACACCGAGCTGATCGAGCGACTGCCCACGGTGGACCGTTCCGTGCTCATCGAACGGCTGGAGCCCAGCGACCTGACCACCCGGTTCGACACCCTCGACCCGCAGGTCGAGCTGGCTCTGCGGCCGTTCCTGACCGGCGCGCAGCGGGCCCTGGAGCGGCTCGGCTGCGAGGTGGTGGTCCGGGCGTACGACCCGGTCTCGCTGCCGGCCCTCTACCTGGTCAGCCGGTCGGCGGCGTTCAACGACCAGCTCGCGGCCAGCCGCGACAAGGCCGACGAGCTGTGGGGCGGGGTGCTGGACGCGCTGGCCGCCTCCGCGCCGCCGGACCGCCCGCAACTGGTGCTCAACCACCGCAACCCGCTGGTCCGCCGGGTCACCACGCTGACCGACCCGGAGCTGGTCGGGCTCGCCGTCGAGGCGCTCTACGGACAGGCCCTCCTGCTCGGGCACCATCCCATCCGCGCGGCCGACGCCGCGCTGCTGAACAGTTCCTTCCTCGGCCTGCTCGGCCGGGCCGTACCGGACGGGAGTGAGGCGTGACCAACGACGACCTGTGGCGGGCGCTGCACGAGGTCCACAACATGCCGTACGGCGTGGGGCAGATCGCCGCGCTGGAGCAGCTCATCCGGCGGGCCGAGGCCGACGGCGACCGGCACCTCGCATTCGCCGCCCGGATGCAGGCGACCACCTCGTACGTCTACGGCGGCGAGCCGGCGAAGTCCTTCGTGACCTTCTCCTGGTGCCTGGCCGAGTTCGACCGTGACCCGCAGCCCTACCACCAGCGCTTCACACACCAGTTGCTCTGGCACTTCAAATACATGGTCAACGCCATGCTGAAGTTCCCCGAGCTGCCGCTGGACCGCACCCGGGCGGTGCTCGACGACATGGAACGGCGCTACCGGGACACCGGGCACACCCCGCAGGCCGTGCACAAGCACCGATACCTGGTCGCCCGGCACGTCGGCGCGCACGACGAGGCCGCCGAGTGGTACCGCAAGTGGCTGACCACCCCCCGGGACGCCCTCTCCGACTGCGCCGGCTGCGACCCGACCACGCAGGTGCAGCACCTGATCGAGGTGGGCCGCCCCGACGAGGCGGTGGCGCTGGCCGAGCCGGTCCTCTCCGGGAGGTTGCACTGCACCGAGCAACCGCAGGCCATCCTCACCGCCCTGCTGCCGGCGTACCTGGGCACCGACCGGCGGGACGCCGCCCGGGACGCGCACCGGGAGGCGTACCGGCGGCTGCGTGCCAACCTGTCGGACCTGTGGGACATCGCCGACCACGTCGAGTTCTGCACGGTGACCGGCAACGGGGCACGCGCACTGGAACTGGTCGAGCGCCACCTGGACTGGCTGGACCGCGCCCCGACCCCGGCCGCCGCGATGCACTTCGCCGCCGCCGCTGCCGCCGCGCTGCGGCAGGCGCCCGGCGGGCTGACCATGCACCGCCGGGCGTTCGGCGACCGGCCGGCCGGTGAGGTACCGGTGGACACCCTCGCCGATGAGCTGGCCGGCACCGCGACCGCGCTGGCCGCCCGCTTCGATGCCCGCAACGGCACCCGGCACCAGTCGGAGCTGATCGACAGGCGGCTCGCCGCCGGACCTGAGGGGGAGCACCTGCCGCTGTCGGCCAGCGTGCGTCGCCGTCCGGCGTCCACCCCGACGGCGATACCGGCTCCCCGTCGGGAGCCGGTGCCGGTGCCGGCGGGAGCGGATGCCGAGGAACTGCTCGACCTCGCCGAGGAGTGCTGGCGTACCCACCGGCGGGACGGGCTGCTCGCCGCCCTGCGGGCGTACGACGAGCGGTTCGCCGGCACCGACCAGCCGCCGGCGGTCGTGGCCCGCCGGCTGGAGCTGCGCGTGGCCGAGGTGGACGAGTCGGCCGACGAGGCCCGCGCCGAGGCGATCGAGGCCAACCGGCGGGCGCTCGCGGCCTGGCAGGAGGTGCCCGACCCGCTGCGGGCGCAGGTGGTGGCCGGGCGGCTGGGCGCGTTGCTCTGCATGTCCGACGCCGACGCCGACGAGGGGCTGAACCTGGTCCGGGCCTCGGTGGACTACCTCGACGACCACGGCGACCAGCGGGAACGCGCCGCCGCGCACGACCGGCTGGCGCTGGCGTACGTTCACCGGGAACGTTGGACGGAGGCGCTGGCGGCGGTGGAGCGGGCGGCGGCCGAGGCGGATGTCGATCCGTGGCTGGCCGCCCGGACGGCGCTGCACCGGGTGCACGTGTTGGAACGGATGGAACACGGCGAGCAGGTCCGGGAGGCAGCGGACCGGGCCCGTCGCCTCGCCCGTGCGGTGGGTGCCGACGACATGCTGACCTTCGCCTGCCTGGCGTACGCCCGCTGGGCGGACGACCCGGCCGACGCGGTGGCCGCCTGCGACGAGGCGCTGCCGGTCGCTCCGGCCGACGCACGGCTGGCGGTGCGGGTGGCCCGGGGGCAGGCGTTCATGGTTGCCGACCGGGCCGCCGACGCGATCGAGGACTTCGCCGAGGCGGTGACTCTCTGCGTGGAGCAGGGTGCCGAGGGCGACGCCTTCCTGCGCTGGGACCTGGCCAACGCGTACCGGGCGGCCGGGCGGCTGAGCGAGGCCGCCGAGGTGGCCGAGGAGGCCGTGATCGGGCTGGATCGGCTCGGTGCGCAGGCCGAGGCCGACCGGTGCCGGCACCTGCTGGCCGGCGTCTACGCGGGGCTCGGTGAGACCGAGCCGGCGTTGGCGCTGCTGGACCAGCTCGCCGAGAACCTCGACGGGCCGGACAATCTCCCCCACCGGGCGGAGGTGCTGGAGCAGGCCGGCGACATCCTCTACCAGGGCGACCGGGACGCGCTCGCCGCGGAGCGGTTCGACGCGGCAGCGACCGCGTACCGCCTCGCGCAGCTGCGGGTGGACGAGCTGCGTGCCCGGCGGCGGCAACTGCTGGCCCTGTTCTGGGCCGGTGACCTGCCGGCCGCGGTGGCCCTGATCGACGTGGTGGACGAGGTCGCCGGGGTGCTCGCCGGGCTGCCGGAGGAGCCGCCCGTGGTGACGTACGAACGGGCGCTGGCGGCCGAGGCGGGGGCCCGGGTGCTGGCCGGCGAGGAGCGGCTGGTCGCGGCTCTGGACCGGCTGGACGGAGTGGCCGGCCGACTGCGCTCGATCGAGGCGTTCGGTGAGGCCGCCCAGGTGGATCTGCTCACCGGTGAGCTGCTGCTGCGCGGGGATCAGCCGACCGACGCGGAGCGCCTGCTCCGGCCGGTGCTGGGCGGCCTGCCCACCGATTCCCGCCTGGCGTCCCGGGCCGCCTGGCTGCTGGCGAACGCCCTGGACGCCCTGCATCGCCCCGACGAAGCGGCCGACCTCCGCACCCGGTACAACCTCCCCCCCACCTGACCC